>CAZRTY010000001.1:0-32084 GCA_964603055.1 uncultured Rhodothermales bacterium
GCCCATCGACGAGGCACGCCTGCGGCTCAAGCAACTCGGAGCTGAGATCCCGTCGTCGCCGGAACTACGGCATGGCTTCGCTATCGAACTGACCGACATCATTCGAACATATATCACGCGGCGATTTAGCATTTCGGCCCACGAGATGACATCGCGCGAAATCCTCCATCATCCATCCATCTCTCCCATGCTCGACAAGTCGACCGTCAATGCGTCGCGTCTGCTCGACCTCGTCGATCGCATCAAGTTTGCGCGCGTCGAGGCGTCGGGGCCGATGCTCAGAACGAGTCTCGACGAGGCCGCAACCTGGCTTTCTGAAATGGAGGCGCAGGCTATTAGGTCAGAATCTGTACACGTCGAGGTGCCGGCATGATGTTCTCAGATCGATTGCTCGACCGAGTGTCGCGGGCGCGGCGGGTGGCCGTCCTCACGGGCGCCGGCATCAGCGCAGAGAGCGGCGTGCCCACGTTCCGTGACGTCGACGGACTCTGGCAGCGCTTTAAGCCCGAAGAGCTCGCGAACGTCGAGGCATTTCTGGGAAATCCTGAGCTCGTCCAGGGATGGTACAGCCACCGCCGGTCGCTCGTCTCAGAGACGGCTCCCAACGCCGGCCACGATGCGCTCGCCCGGATGCAGGACATGTTCGACTCGTTCACGCTGATCACGCAAAACGTAGACAATCTGCATCAGCGAGCGGGTAGCCGCGACGTGATCGAACTGCACGGCAATATTATGCGGAGCTACTGCATCGACTGTGGGGCGGACGAGGCAGCTGATGTGGTTAAGGCGGATGATGACGCCGGCATTCGGCGCTGCTATTCGTGCGGCGGATTGATCAGGCCGGACGTCGTCTGGTTTGGAGAGATGCTGCCTCAAGACGCGTTCGCACAGGCAGAAAGCGCAGCGTGTGCGTCTGACGTCTTCTTCAGCATCGGCACGAGTGCGGCCGTCTACCCGGCGGCGGCGCTTCCGTTGACCGCAGTCGAGAACGGCGCCTACGCGGTCGAGATCAACGTCGAAGAGAGTAATATTGCGATGTATATGGATGAAGTGATCTCGGGTCGGGCGGGCGAGGTCCTTCCGCAGTTGCTGGAATCCATCGAAAGCGTTCGCGGATGACGGCCCTCACGTTCGCGCAACCATACTGGCTTCTGCTGCTCGTTTTCGTTCCGCTCGTAATATGGCGGGGATGGCGAGCGCTCGACTCGCAATCGGCGGCCGTACGATTCAGCAGCTTGCGCCTGCTCGAGGGCGCGCCGCGAACGTGGCGCGTTCGGCTCCGCCCCCTCCCTGTCGTGCTGCGCGGCCTCGCCATCGCCCTCGCGATCGTGGCCATGGCCAGGCCGCAGGAGCGCAACGTCTACGTCGAGCACACATCCGAAGGCATCGACATCATGCTCGTGCTCGATACGTCAACGTCGATGCGTGCGCGCGACTTCCATCCCAACAGATTTGAAGCTGCACGAGACGTAGCGGCAGAGTTCGTCCGCAACCGAACGTCCGACCGCGTCGGCCTCGTCGTCTTCGCGGGCAAAGCATTTACACAGGCACCGCTGACCATCGACTATCAGTTTCTACTGCGGATGCTCGGCGAGGTCCAGATTGGCGTGGTTGAAGACGGGACGGCGATCGGAAACGCGCTGGCCATGGCGGTGGCGCGCCTGAGAGAGAGCGACGCCGCCAGCCGCGTGGTGATTTTGCTGACGGACGGCCAGAACAATCGCGGCGAGATCGACCCGGTGACGGCAGCCGAACTTGCGCGAACGCTCGGGAGCCGCGTGTACACCGTTGGTGTCGGCCGCATTAGTGATTCGTCCGACGACGATCCCGATCCGTTGCGGCACCCCGCCATGCCCGCGACCGTCGAAATCGATGAGGCCTCGCTCCGGCACATTGCCGAGCACACCGGCGGGCAGTATTTCCACGCGGGAAGCAAAGAGGCGCTCCGCGCGATATACGCCGAAATCGACCGACTCGAGAAATCAGAAATCGAACAACTCGTCCACACTGAGTATGGCGAGCGTTTTGCTCTCTTCCTGTGGCCGGCCTTTATTTTTTTCCTGATCGAGGTCGTCCTTCGCGCCACTGCCTTCCGCCTCTGGCCCGCTTGATTCCCATGCCGACCATCATTACATCGCCCCTCGAGGACGCAACCTGACCGTGGAATGGCTGCATCCATATAGTCATGTTGCCTGGATAGGCGTCGCGATTGTGGCGCTGATGCTGGCGCATGCCGTTAAGTCGGCGCGGCGTGATCGGGATGCATTTGCTCAGCCCGGCCTGCTAGAGCGACTTCTGTCGGGGAGCGTAGAGGCGAATGGCCGCATCCGTCGCATTTCGCTAATCGTAGCGGCCGCGGCGTTGGCCGTTGCGCTCGCGGGGCCTCGCTTTGGCACGACGCCGCGGGAAGTTTCATCGCGCGGACTGGATCTGGTGATTGCGCTGGATTTATCGGCATCGATGCTGGCCGAAGACATCGCGCCGAACCGTCTGGAGCGGGCGCGGCTGGAACTCCTGCGGCTCGTCGACCGCCTCGAGGGGGACCGCGTTGCGCTAGTCACGTTTGCCGGCGATGCTTTCCTTCAGATGCCATTGACAACCGATCGCTCGGCGTTCCGGCAGTTTCTCGACGCGGCATCACCTGAGCAAATCCCAACGCCGGGGACGGATTACGGAAACATGCTCCTCGCGGCTCAGCGGGCGTTTACCGATGATGCCGAGGGCGCCGACAGATCCCGAGCCATCCTCATCGTCTCAGACGGCGAGAATCACACCGCCGACCTCAGTACGGAGCTCCGCCGCATGGAGCGCGTCGGCATTTCCGTTTTCGCGATCGGTATTGGGGATGACGCCGGTGCGCGCATCCCGATGAGGCGAGCAGGCGGGGTGGTCGAGTATCGCCGCGATCGGGCGGGCGAGATCGTCTTGACGCGGCTCGAGCGCGAGAGCTTGCAGCGCCTTGCAGCACCCGGCCATTACTTTGAGATAGGACTATCAAGAAGTACGGTTGATCAGTTCCTGCCCGCGCTCAATCAGTTGCAGCGAACTTCCCTCCAGACAACGACTTATGAAGACTATATCGAACGTTATCAATGGCCTCTCATGCTCGGCCTGATTTTGTTGGGAATGGAGGCATTGTTTATGGAGCCTCGACGAGTGCAAGCTAAATCCACATGATGCGCGGATTGATCGTCATATTACTCGTGGTGACCGGCATCCTCGGCGGAGACGCGCTGAAGGGCAACCGTGCCTACGGCGATGGTGATTACGCTCGTGCCGAGGAAGCATATCGTAAGGCGATGACCCGCGCCGCCGATCTATCGCCCGACCATCGCTTCGCACTTGAGCACAACCTCGCCGCGGCGCTGTACCGATCAGGGGAGTATGAAGACGCGCGCATTGGCTTTGAGCGCGCCGCGAACCTCGCCCCCGACCGTCCGGAACGCGCGCGTGCCGCGTACAATGCCGGTACCGCCGCGATGGCGGCAGGCAGCTACGCTGAGGCAGCCGATCTTTTTCGTCAGTCGCTCCGGGCAAACCCGGGGGATGAAGACGCGCGCATCAACTATGAGTACGCCCGGCGGATGGCACCGCCGCCCGACGACGAGGAACAGGATTTGATGCACGACGGCCAAGACGAAGCGGATGAAGACGAATCGGACGGGGACGACGATTCCGACAGCAGCGGTCCGGAGGGATCCGACGGAGCACCCGACGATCAGTCAGGCGAAGAAGGCGCACCTTCGCAAGAGCCGGGCGCCAGCGATCCAACGGATACGCCGCCTCACGACGACGAAGGTGAGGGATTGCCGGAAGATGCACCTCCAGAGATGCCGCAGACCGAGCCGACCATGATGACGGAAGAGGAGGCTGAGCAGATTCTGAACGCGCTACAGCGCTCGGAGGGCCAGTTGATGCGTGAGGTCCAGCGTGCGCCCGCCATCCCGCGTAGAGTGGAGAAAGATTGGTGAGGTTGGCCAACGTCCATATCGGGATTCTTCTGCTGGTATTGCTCTCGACAACGGCCGTGCCGGCGGAGGCACAGGTTCGTGTTGAGAGCCGGCTGAGTCAGCGCGAGATCGCGCTGCATGAGCGGGTAGAGTTGACGGTACGGGTGACCGGTGCCGTGCCGGAGGCCATCCGCGACCCGCGCTCACCGCTTACGACAGGTCTCGTACCGCGCCGGCCGGCGCGACGTACAGAGACGGCGGGTGCCGTCGAGTTCTCGTGGATATACGAACCCGTATCGACGGGCACAGCCACGATTTCTGGCGTTGAAGTCAACATCGATGGGCAGCGACTGCGGACGGCCGAGCATCAGGTCAGCGTCACCGCCGACCGCTCGACGCCGGCCGCCGAGCCGGGCATCACCACCGGCCGCGATATTTTCATTGCTGCGACGCCCGACCGCGAGACTGCCTTCGTCCATGAGCAAGTCACGGTTGAATACCGCCTCTTCTTCCGCAGCGGCGTTCAGCTTCGGCAAAGCCGGCTTGCGGGATCGTGGGATGCGCCTGGCTTCTGGCGAGAAGAACTGGATGTTGACCTCAGGCCCGCCCCCGACCGGAGGCTGGTCGACAACATTGTCTACAATTCGATCCTGCTGAAGCGCGTCGCCATGTTTCCGACGCGGTCGGGCCGCCTGTCGGTCGACCCGCTGCGGATCGAAACCGAAGTGCGGCCTCGTCATGGCAGCGACTTTTTCGACTCGTTCTTTGCATTCGGCAACCGCTACCGAAACATCGAGCTCGAGTCTCCACCGATTCAAATCGACGTCCGGCCGCTGCCGGATGGCGCGCCACCAGGCTTCACCGGTGCCGTGGGCGACTTCGATGTCGACTTCCGGACGAGCTCTCCGCGCGTTTCGCAGGGTGAAGCCGTGCATCGACGGATCGACATTCAGGGAACGGGCAACCTCGCGATGATCGAACCGCCGCCTGTACCCGAGACCGATGACTTCGATGTCTTCCCTCCTCGGGTGGCCGATCGCATCGATCGCTCGGGTCGAGCATTACGGGGCGACATCGCGTTCCAGTATTCGTCGGTGCCCCGACGCGCCGGCAACGCGGTGCTTCCCGGAATGTCATTCGCCTACTTCGACCCGGTATCTGAATCGTACCGAACGATCGAGTCGCCGTCGATTCTCGTTACCGTTGAAGGAGGTGAGGACGAGGACACCGAGCAACAGGTCCTCGCGCTTGCACCCATTCGGCACGATGGCGCGTTCGAGCCCGCACCTCCCCCGCTGCATCGCCGTCCGTGGGCCTATGCGCCATTCGGACTTGCCGCCCTCGCGTGGTTGTTGATGCCGGGCATCCGCCGCGTTGATGCCGCCCGGTCCGACAAGCGCCGCCGCAGCGCCAATCGCCGTCGCATTGAAGGCTGGCGCTCGGAGCTGCGCCGTCTTGGAGGCACCCCATCCACATCCCCCCAGAAACTGCGTTCGTACGAGCAGCTTGCACGGTCGATCGCGTCGGCACTCGTGGGCTCACGCGCCTCATCGGAATCGCTATATGCCTTGCGACGTAGGATCCTGGCATCGGCTGCACCCTCCGCCGTCAAGCAGCCGTTAGCGGAGGCGGTTCAAAAGACCGAAGGCGTGCAGTTCATGCCGAGTCACGCGTGGGGGGATGAACTGGCGCGCATACACGAAAAGTTGTCGATGTGTGTGGAGGCGCTGGACGGATGAAGCGCCTGGTGATGTTGCTCGTGCTCGTGTTGGCGGCGGGCGAGGTACGCGCGCAAGACGCTGATCAGCTATTTGCCGGCGCAAATGCCCTGTATGAGCAAGGCCAGTGGTCGGCCGCTGCATCCGAATATCTCAGGATCCTGGATTTAGGCGCCGAGAGCGCACCGCTACACCTGAACCTCGGAAGCGCATATTATCAGCTCGGCCGTAGGGGCGATGCGTTCTACCATTTCATGAACGCATCGCGGCTCGACCCGTCCCTTCATGAGGCGCGACAAAACCTGCACTACCTCCAGGGAGCGGACTTCATCCCGCCCGTGCCTTCCCCTCGTTACATGCTGCTCGTTCGGCTTGCCTGGCTCGGCTCGCTCCTTTTGATCATTGGAGCCGCTGCCGTCACCATCAGAAGTCGTGCGGGCGCCGGTCGGATCTCAGCCGGCTTGCTCATCGCTGGAGTCCTTATCGCAGGGATTGCGCTCGGCGCGTCTGCCCGAGGTTTTAGCAGTGTCGATGTTCTTACGCGAGGCCCCGCGCCGGCATTCGCCACGCATGACGGACTCGAACGCTCTGGTTTCAATATATCGGAAGGATCGATCGTGCGCGTGATCGACCGCCAGGGGCCGCGTCTGCTTGTTGAGGCGGATGGGCGCCAAGGTTGGGTCGACGCCTATCGAGTGCGCTCACTATGAGCTTCATTCACGGATGCTGACGATTGGATTCCGTATCCTCCACGACACCCTTACCGCCTCCACGCCCCGCCCGTTTAACGGATGGAACCATTAGTTTTTGATCGATCGCGTGCCACCGGATGGATCGAGGTCGTCTGCGGTTCGATGTTCAGCGGGAAGACCGAGGAGCTCATCCGGAGGCTGAAGCGCGCACGCATCGCACGGCAGCACGTCGAGATTTTCAAGCCGTCGATCGACCTGCGCTTCGCCGTGGATGAAGTTGTCTCCCACGATGAAAACGTGCTTTCGTCAACGGCGGTAAACACCGCCACGCAGATCCTCCTCCTTGCCGACGATGCCGACGTTGTTGGCGTCGATGAAGCGCAGTTTTTCGACATCGAACTCGTAGATGTTTGCCAGGCGCTGGCCCGGCAGGGTAAGCGTGTTATTGTGGCCGGCCTTGATCAGGATTATCTGGGGAAGCCGTTTGAGCCGGTTCCGCAGCTGATGGCGGTGGCCGAGTATGTGACCAAGCTGCATGCGGTCTGCGTGGTGTGCGGTTCACCGGCGAACCATTCGCAGCGTCTGACGTCGGGAGATGACCGCGTGATGATTGGCGCGCGCGAAACGTATGAGCCGCGCTGCCGCGCCTGCTTCCGCCCGACGCCGCAAGAAGCCACGCGGCGTGCCGACGAGATGCCGAGGCAGCAACAGGCTGCCAGCGCCGACAAGACTCTATCCTAACGAATACAGATCGCGCCATGTCCGCGCAACGCTACCTTGTTTCCGCCCGCAAGTACAGGCCGAAGGTCTTTGACGACCTGGTGGCGCAGGATCACGTGGCCGAGACGCTTAAGAACGCGCTTCGGTCAGACAGGCTGGCGCATGCCTACCTGTTCTCGGGTCCGCGCGGCGTCGGCAAGACCACGGCCGCCCGCATCCTTGCGAAGGCGATCAACTGCACGGCGCCGGCCGACGAGCGAAAGGATGGCGTGGAGCCCTGCCTGAAATGCGACTCATGCCGCGCATTCGAGGAAGGTCGCAACCTCTCGATTTTTGAGATCGACGCCGCATCCAACAATAAGGTTGAGGACATGCGCGAGCTGCGGGAATCCGTCCGGATCCCGCCGCAGGGTAGCCGCTGGAAGGTGTACATCATCGACGAAGTACACATGCTCACCAACCAGGCCTTCAACGCGCTCTTGAAGACGCTTGAAGAACCGCCGCCGCATGTGCTGTTCATATTCGCGACGACCGAGCCCCACAAAGTGCTGCCGACGATCCAGTCGCGCTGCCAGCGATTCGACTTCAAGCGGATCCCCATGCAGGAGATCGTGCAACAGCTTGAGGTCATCTGCCAAGAGGAAAACATCACGGCCGATGAGGAATCGCTCATCCTGATCGCGCGGCGCGGCGATGGCGCGATGCGCGATGCCCTGTCGGTGTTCGATCAGGCGGTGGCATTGTGTGGGACGGACCTCCGCTACCGTGAGCTGACGCAGGCGCTCGGCGTGGTCGAGGTCGACATGTATTTCGAAGTCACGGATGCCGTGACGGCGCACGACAGCGCCGCGATGCTCCGTCTCGTCGACCGCGTAGTATCCGCAGGGCACGATTTGCAGGAGTTCGCGGCCGGCCTGGCCGAGCATATCCGCAACTTGCTCGTCGCTCGGTCCACCGGCGAGGCATCGCTCATCGAGGCGGCCGAAGCCTTGCGCGAGCGATTCGCACGGGATGCAGCGAATTTTGAGGAGGCCGACCTCCTGCGGATGCTGACCATCGTGTCGGACGCAGAGTCTGAGCTTCGAACCAGCACGCACCCTCGGCTCCGCGTTGAGCTGGCCTTACTCAAGATTGCGGCGTTGACGAGCACAGTCGATATCCGCAAGATCCTCGCGCGGCTCGATGAGCTTCCCACGGGTGATCAGAGCGAGCGCCCCATCCCCAAGAAACCCGAACCGCGACCGACACCACCACGCGACGACCGGGGACAGGACGACGGCGGCCAGACCGTACAGACACCACCTCCGGCTCCGCCGCCCACGCCGCAATCAGCGCCGCGCCGGACGCCTCCGCAAACCCGGCAGACCGATACCAATGTAGAAGACATCCGATCACGTGTCTTTAACAAGCCTGCGTTGAACCTGCCGAAGCGCGGCGACCAGGGCGAGGCATCGGCGGGCGGAAGGCCCGAGGGCGACGGCGCGGACGTCATCGTTGACGACGTTCCATCGCCCGTGTTGGATGACGTGACCAGGAGGTGGCCGGACGTCGTCGGGGCCTTCGCAGATCAGCCGCGGCTTTCGGCCTTGATCCAGCACGCTCGGCCGGTCCATTTTTCAGGAGGAGAGCTCCAGATCGACGTCCCGACCGACTTCTATCGCCAGTCGCTTGTCTCCGCCGAGCAGATGCTGCAATCCGTGCTGACGAATGTTACCGGAGCCTCAATTGCATCACTTTCGTTCCAGGTCAATCCGGAGATGCAGACCGACGACGACGCAGAAACCGCCGGCACCGTCGATCCGTACGAGTATCTGCAACGGCGACGTGCCGACAACGAGGTTTTGCAGATCCTTTTCGAGGAATTTGGGAGCGACATCTCGCACTGAATCAAGCCATACGGCGAGGACACCCGTTTCCTTGGTCCATACGACTACGTAGTTGGTAAGAACATGAACGATGGGATGAATATGGCCGACATGTTCGGCCGCGTCATGGATATGCAGCGCAAGATCGCTGAAGTCCAGGAGTCACTGGCATCCAAGACGGCCACGGCTGAGGCCGGCGGCGGCATGGTCAAGGTCACCGCGAATGGCGCGCAGCGTGTCACTGCGATCAAGATCGAACCCGACGCCGTCGATCCAGATGATCTGGAACTGCTCGAAGATCTTATCATCGCCGGCGTCAATAAGGCGCTCGAAGAAGCGTCGAACGTTGCGCGGGAGGAGATGAACAAGGCGGCCGGTGGTATGCTTCCCCCCGGCTTCGACATGAGCAAATTCGGCCTTTGATGCCGACGGACCGGCCCGTCCGCCGACTCCCTCCAACCCCTCAGCGCCGCCTATCGGCGCGTCAACCGATGCGTTTCCGGGGTGACCCGGGCTCTGTGCATGCACCTTTCGTCTGAATCTGTTGAGATCCTCGTCGAGCAGTTTACGAAGCTCCCGACGATCGGCCGCAAGACGGCTCGCCGGCTTGCAGCCTATGTGCTGAAGATGTCTAAAGAAGATGTTGTTGCGCTTGCCGAGGCACTCGTAGCCGTCAAGGAGCGCGTGCAGCATTGTTCGATTTGCTTCAACGTGACCGACACCGACCCATGCGGACTCTGTCAGTCGCCGCGGCGCGACCGGTCGGTCATTTGCGTGGTTGAAGAGCCAAACGACGTGCAGGCACTCGAGCGGACGAATGATTACCGAGGCCTCTATCATGTACTGGGCGGGGCGATCTCGCCACTCGACGGCATCGGGCCGGAGGAGCTGAAGATTCGCGAACTCGTGAGCCGGATCGTTCCGGCGGAACCACCGCAGGAGCAGATTGAGGGGGATGGCGCCGGCGAAGCACCCGTCGCGGTGCGTGAGGTGATCCTTGCGATGAACCCCAATGTGGAAGGCGACACGACGGCGTATTATATCTCGCAGCTCTTGAAGCCGTTTGATGTCCGCGTCACCCGGATTGCCCGAGGGCTTCCGATTGGGAGTCACCTTGAGTATGCCGACGAAGCCACGCTGGCGCGGGCGCTCGAGGGAAGGAGCGCTGTTTAACACGCGCTTTCGCCGCCATCGCGTCCGGGAGTTTCAGCGAAAAGGTGCTCACGTGGCCGGGCGTCCTCCATTTGTTGCTCGCGCAGTGGTAATTTGAGTGGATGCCGCAAAGAGCATGCGGCGCGCACCCTTGCATCCTACACCTACTTGTCGAGATGAAGATAACCGTCATCGGAGCCGGCGCGATTGGTTCTGCCATCACGAGAGATCTTTGTAGCCGCGACGATGTCGAGCAGGTTCAAGTCTGTGATGCACGGGCGCGGGCATTGCAGCAACTCCATGAGACGGCGGATAACCAGAAGCTCCGCAGTTTTCAGGTTGATGTACGAGACCAGAACGTTCTCGAGCCGATCCTGGCCGGTAGCGACTGCGTTATAGGTGCCGCCACGCCCGAATTGAACACGTCGATCGCCGAGACCTGCGTCTCGGTCGGCGCACATTTCTGCGGACTCGGTGGCAATGACGATCTGGTCCGAAAGCAGCTCGATCTGAATGAACGGGCGTCCGCCCGGGGCGTCTGGGTTATACCGAACTGTGGTCTCGCGCCGGGGCTGGTCAATATCCTCTGCATGCATGGCGTGGAGCAGTTTGACCACGTCGAGATCGCGAAACTCCGCGTGGGCGATGTGCCTCTGCATCCGGAGCCGCCCTTTAACTTCCGCATCTCCTGGGCAGCGGAGAAGGTCATCGACGATTACACGCATCCGGTCGTGCTCATCCGCGACGGCAAGATCGTCGAGAAGGAGCCACTTACTGGTCTGGAGACTATCCGCTTTCGCGAGCCGTTTCAGGCAATGGAAGCATTCCGTACCGCCGGCGGCCTCTCCACCCTCGCGGCCGACCTCGAAGGCAAGATCGACCGCCTCGACCACAAGTCGATTCGCTGGCCCGGCCATGCCGCACAGATGGCCTTCTTGCTCGGCCTTGGTCTCGGCGACGATCGCAGTGTGGACGTCCTGACGCATCTCACATTCCGGGATATCCTCGCGCGGCAGCTTCGGAAGCGGCTCGGCGGGAAATACGCCGATGCGGTGTTACTGCGGGTGTTGATCCGCGGCACCGTCGGTGGCGAGAAGAAGACGCTCGTGTATGAGATGACGGATCTCTATGACGACGAGCTTGAGATGACGGCCATGCGGCGCTGCGTGAGCATCGCGACTACGGCGATCGCCGTGATGGTGGCATCGGGCGAAGTCGGTGGCGGGGGCGCCGCGCCGCCGGAGCGCATCATCCCAAGACAGGATTTTATCGATGCCGTCATCGACCGCGGACTGGCCATCAAGTCGAAATGGTTCGACGGGCATATCGGCCTCAACCAGCTTCCTGAAGCGCCGGCTGCCTCAACGGCGTAAGGTGTCGATCATCCGTAGGCGCGGATGACGCTGCCGCCGAGCGCGTCGGTGTCGTTAACACACAAGTGCGCGCAAACGGAAACCAAGAAATCCGCCGTGACGCCCGTCCCTTGTCCCTCGTAATTGATAAAGGATGGCGCCACCGCGTAGGCACGTATTCCCTGGCCGCTCAGCTCAGCATCAACAGACTCGACCAGCCGTACCACGGCGCCTTTCGCCGCCGAGTATGCGCTCTGTCCTGCCGTGCCCCGGTCAGCGCCCTGCTGAGAGGCGAACGCGATGAGCCGTCCGCCACGATTCATCCTCTCCGCTGCTGCGCGAAAAGCGAGATAGGTCGTCTTGAGATTGACGTCGATCACACGCCACCAGTCATCTGCAGATGCGGCCAGGATCGGCGTTTCCGCCCACGTGCCCACGGTGTGCACAAGGGCGTCGATCGGACCGTGGCGCTCTTCGACTGAGGCGAAGGCGCGATCGGCCGAAGTGGCGTCGGTGAGATCGGCTTCGAAGACCTGAACATCGTCAAGCTCGAGGTCCGCGGACCCGCGCGCCCTGACGATCGCACTTACCTTTGCCTTGGAAGCGGAAAACGCTTCGGTCAGCCGACGTCCGAGCCGGCCCGATGCACCGGTGATCACGATATGACGTCCACCCAGATCGTATTTCGGAGACATAGAGATAAGTGGTTGTTATATTTTTATTTGGCACCCATCTTGATACTGGAAACGTTGCACGCCGTTGAAGGTGAAGCGCGCCAAAAATGCCAACGGCCTGCCTTGATGCCCATGAGGCAAGATAGTAGTTTGAGCCACAATCACATGCCGCGCCACCAATGATCCAGGTGCGGCAACGTAGAGGACTGAACCGACTGAGTACGCCTATCCCGACGACCCGCTACAATTTCCCTTCCTTCTCTAAATGACGCCTTCTGAGGCGCGCCGGTAGCAGAGGGAGTCTTCGGTTCAGCAGTCCGCATCTTAGTGCGACCTCCATCACTCTCAGGAGCATCCCCATCCGTCGGGCGGCTGCGCCCGCTGCAGCAGTTTTTCTTGCTGTCGGGGGTGGCGTTTGTCTTGACGGCGCTGGCCGTTGCGTCGGCAAGCGTGTCGGGCGCCACGCCGGGCTCGCCGCGGTACGCGCTCGTTCCGGATACGCTCGATACCGATTCTGTCGCACTTTTCGCCGACACGCTCAATGCGGATTCACTCGAGGCGGGCCTTGACTCGGTCGTTGTGCGGGACACGATTCCTTACCGGTCGTTGCGCTATATGCCGTCGTTCCGAGACCGCTCGTTACTCGCGGCACCGCGTCCGCGGCGGCATCGACCGCTTTCGCCGGGGCTTGGGAATTACTGGCGGCACGAAATCGAAGTCGACACCGCCAATGCTCGATACATCGCTCGAGAGTATGTGGGCGAGCAGGAGGTGCGTATCCCGCGTTCGATGGATAGCGATGATTACCGACGGCTTCGCCTGCGTCAATCCCTCGATCAGAACTGGGCGTCGCTGGTTCAACAGCGCGAACGGCAGCGCAGCGGGCAGCGGCGAGGCGGACTCGGCTTCAACATCGTGGTGCCCGGCGGCCAGCAGAGCGCCTTCACGACGATCTTTGGCCGGCCGGAAGTCGACCTCCGTGTGCGTGGTCAGGCGGTGGTGAACGCCGGCCTCGACTATCGGAAGCGTGAGCAGGCCGACGCCACGGGCCGGACGTCGCAGATGGACCCCCAGTTCAAGCAGGACCTCAGGCTCGGTGTGACCGGCAGCATTGGCGACAAAATGCAGGTCGACGTCGACTGGGATACCAATAACCAGTTCGACTATCAGAACCAGCTCAGGCTGCGTTACACCGGCTACGAAGACGAGATCATCCGCAGCATCGAAGCCGGTAACGTGATGTTGCAGACGCCGTCGCGCCTGATCCGCGGCGGGCAGAGTCTGTTTGGGATCAAGAGTGAGTTCCAGGTTGGGAATCTCTTTCTGACGACGGTAGCCAGCCAGCAGGAAGGTCAGTCGAACTCGCTGTCGATCGATGGTGGCGCTCAGACGACCGAGTTCAATCTTCAGGCAACCGATTACGACGACTCGCGCCACTTCTTCCTCGGCTTCTTCTTCCGAAATCATTTCGAACAGTCGCTGTCCGATCCGCCGGACATCCGCGCCTTCATTCAGAATATCGAGTCGATTGAGGTCTGGAGGATGGAAGGCCAGCTCAATCCGGAAGACGAAGACGCTCGGCAGGTGGTCGCGCTGGTTGATCTCGGCGAGCGCCCGTCGGTGCTTACAGGTGCGGATGGCCGGGACGAGGCGCTGATCCATCCCCGTAACGAGATCGACCAGTATCGCAACCTGGAGAACCAGCTCCGCCGCGGCACGAACCTGTCGAACTACCTGCAAACGTCGGGCGAGCTGGAGGTCAACCCGCGTTCGTCCGACTTCCAGTCCGGTACGTTCAAGCGGCTGGTGCCCAACCGTGACTACACGTACGACCGGTTTCTCGGGTATCTGTCTCTGCAGACATCGCTAAGAGAAAACGAGGCCATCGCCGTGGCCTTTCGCTACAACGTGGGCGGCACGGTGCACACCGTCGGTGAGTTCTCCACCGAGACCGGCGGTGGCGGGGCGGGCCAGACATCGGACCGCCTCATTCTGAAGCTGCTGCGCCCGTCTGATCTGCAGCAGCCCGCGGCCGATGGCTCGCTCGACCCGGCAGCATGGTATCTCGAGCTTCGCAATATTTATCGCTTGCCCGGGCGCGGCATCACAGCCGACAACTTTGAGCTCGACTTATTCCATCGCCCGCCCGGCAGTGCGCCCACAACGACGATCGCCGGTCTGGGTAACCAGACGCTCCTGCGCCACCTCGGTCTGGACCGCCTCAACCAGGACGGTGCGCCATCGCCCGACAACCAGTTCGACTTTCTGCCCGGCCTCACGGTCGATCCCGCCGCCGGACGCCTCATCTTCCCCTACCTCGAGCCGTTCGGCGGGCGCATGCTTGATGTCATCAATGAGCATGCGTCGTCGGATCAGCGCGACCAACTGATCCAGCAGCTCGTCTTCACCGATCTCTACACGCGTAAGAAGTCGACGGCCAGCCGCAACAATCAGCAGAACGTATATGTGATCGAGGGCTCATATCGCGGCGCGGTGCAGGACTTCTACGATCTGCAGGCGTGGGCCGGCCTCGTGCAGGGATCCGTCCGCGTGACCGCCGGCGGCGTGCCGCTTCAAGAGGGTTCGGACTTCCAGGTCGACTATGCCGGTGGCACCGTCACCATCACAAACCCTGCCTTCCTTTCTTCTGGGCGGAACGTGGAAATCACCTACGAGCAGAACTCCCTCTTTAATCTCCAAAAGAAGACGCTGCTGGGCGTCCGGGCCGACTATGTTGTCGACGAGAACATCTCGTTCGGATCGACGCTGATGAGGCTCAGCCAGCGCTCGCCCGTCGACAAGTATCGGATCGGCGAAGAGCCCATCTCAAATATGATTTACGGCTTCGACGGCATGATGCTGTTCGAGCCGGACTGGCTGACGCGCGCCGTAGACAGGTTGCCGCTTGTGCAGACGCGCGCCCCGAGCCGGATTCAACTCTCGGGTGAGTTCGCGCAGCTCCGGCCCGGTGCCACGCATACGACGGCGTTCGAGCAGACGCGTCGTGACCTCCGCTCTGAGGGCATGGACTTTAGTGCCGACGAACTGCGAGGGGTCTCCTTCATCGATGATTTTGAGGGATTTGCGCAGACGCTCTCGTTAAAGACGCCGGCGCAGTGGCGTCTACCCTCCGCGCCGCTCTCTGTCCCTGCGGTCGGCAAGGAGATGACCGGCTCGGTCGCCGACTCGCTTCGGACCAACTGGCGCGCCACGATGGGCTGGTACTCGATCACCGAACACATTGCCCGCCAACTGGGCGCGTCGGGGCCGGTGACGGGCGTGGTCGAGACGCAAGAGCTGTATCAGCGGGAAGATACTCCGGTGGGCGACCGCATCACGCAAACGCTCGACGTCTACTTCGACCCGAGTGAGCGCGGCCCGTACAACTTCACGCGAGACCTGGAAGGCTTCCTGGCGCGTCCTGAAGATGCGTGGGGAGGAATGGTTCAGCGCATCCCCGAGGGCTACGTCGACTTCAGCGAAAAGAACATCGAGTTCATTGAGTTCATCTTCCGGCCGCATCCCGATTATGAGGATATCGGCACGGATGCCGAGCTCATCATCGACCTTGGCCAGATCTCCGAAGACGTCATTCCGAACGGCCGCCTCAACTCAGAGGATGGACTCCCGATCTCAGCCTCGAGTCAGGTCACGACCGATAGCTGGGGCCGCATCCCGACGCTGCAGCCCAACAACGCGCTCGATATCGACGACCAGACACAGCGAACGGAGGACCTCGGCCTCGATGGCCTCGCCTCCTACTCGACAGGCGATTATCCGGAAGAACTCACGGAGCAATACCACTTCCGCGATTTCCTCTCTTCGATTATGGCGGGAAGCGGTGGTCAGCGCTATGAGATCGAGGTCAACAAGGCCCTGGTCGACCCGTCGGCAGACGACTACCGGCACTATGAGGAAAGCTACTTCGACGATCCGCAGTTCTATCCGAACGGCGCCACCATCCAGCAGCGCTTCTCGCGTTACTTCGCGGGTCATGAGCTCAACGGACTCGAGAGCCAGCGCCTCGCCGAGGACGTGAACCGGCGTGGTGTGGCGCGCGTGCCGGACACCGAAGACCTTAACATGAATGGCTCGCTCGATACCGAGAACAGCTATTACGAGTATCGCCTGCCCCTGAGCCGCCAGCGGCTGGACGACCTGGCGACATCGGAGCGCGAGCCGGGTGGGTTCGTCGTCGAGAAGATGGGCACGAACCGCGACTGGTACCTCGTGCGCATCCCGGTGGCGTCATATACGGATCGCGTTGGCGACATCCAGGACTTCAACCTCATCCGAGCGATTCGCCTCTGGACCACCGGCCATCCCGCGCCCATGACGATGCGGTTTGCCAAGATGGATCTCGTGGGAAGCCAGTGGCAGAAGAGCGAAGAACTGCTATACGAGTCGGATACGGCCACGACTCCGGATGAGAATACTCGCTTCTCTATCGAGAGCATCAACGACGAAGAAAATCCGGATACCTACGTCAAGCCACTCGGCACCATCGTCAGCCGAACACGCGACGTCTCGGGTGGAACGCCGATCGACCAGCGTGAACAGGCCATGCTGCTGCGGGTGGAGGGGCTGCATCCCGGGGATCAGCGCGCCGTGTTTAAACCGTACCGCCAGGAAGGTCTCGACTTGCTGAAGTACTCGAACCTGCGGATGTTCGCGCACTTGCATGGGCGCACCATCGGAGGCGAGATGCGCGAGCGCGGGCAGCTGCTGCTTTTCGTCCGCCTTGGCTCGAACGAGACCAGCGACTATTACGAGTACGAACAGCCGCTCACACCAACGCCGGACGGCGTCCGCGAGGCGAATGCGCTGTGGCAAACGAACCAGCTCGTTAACGGGCGCCTCGTCGACCTGAACTCGGTCAACATCGTGCTGGCGGCGTTGAACCAGCTCAAAGTCGCACGCGATCAGTCGGGGTATTCGCCGCTCGACGTCTACTGGAACGACGTCAACACTGTCGACCTGAGTCCGCGCGTTGAAGACTTCGCACCTCCCGGCACGCGGCTCGGCATCAAGGGTAATCCGTCGCTCGGGCGCGTCAACACGATCATGATCGGTGTTCGCAATCCCGAGACGGGCGAGATGATCGAGTCGGCTGAAGTCTGGGTCAACGAGATGCGGGTGTCTGGCTACGATGAGACGAACGGCTGGAGTGCACTCGCCAACGCGGATTTCCGCTTCGCCGATCTTGCCACGGTGCGCGGCAGCTTCCAGCATCAGACCGACGGCTTCGGCGCGCTCTCGAGCACGCTCGATGAACGTGATCAACGGTCACTGAGCAACTGGAGCGTCAACACGGAATTCAACGCGCACAAGTTGCTCCCCGAGCGATACGGGTGGAGCATTCCGCTGTCCGTGCAGCTTCGTTCCGAAACCAGCACGCCACGATTCTCACCCCTCCGCGGCGACATCCGAGTACAAGAACTGCTCGACCAGGCCCGCAGCCGAGAAGACCTGTCGGCCGACGAACGCGACGCCGCGGTCCGCAACATTACCGAGAGCGCACAAGATCACAACAGCGCGCGGTCGTTCAGCGCGTCGCTCCAGAAGAACGGATCGGACAGCTGGCTGCTGCGCAACACGCTCGACGCCGTCAACTTCTCCTACACCTATTCCGATCGGGATCGGCGGACGCCTTCGCTGCAGACCGACGAGCAGTGGCAGTGGGCGACCAACGTCGGTTATCGCGTTACGTCGCGCCGCGCGCGAACCGTCCGGCCGCTCTGGTTCCTCGACGAGGCACCTCTGCTCGGTTTTCTCGGTGATCTACGTTTTGCGTACCTGCCGCAGTCGGTCTCCTTTTCTACCTCGGCACGTCGCTCATTCAGCGAGGCCCAAAACCGGCCGCGCGATCTCACGCCCGATACAACGGGCATCCCCGAACTGGTCCGCTTCCCCATCCGACAACAACATCAGTTCTCGCACACTCGGAGCGGCAGCATCCAGTTCAATCCGTTCGAATTCCTCAACATCAGCTACGATGCCGACACCCGGCAGAGCCTCAACCAGCTCGGCGTCGATACTGTCTTCACCGTTCACGATCCGGGCTTCAACGATAATCTGACGCCGGATGAGCTCACCACGGCGTCGCTACGGGTCAGGCCATTCGATAGCGTCTTCATGCAGATGCTGAAGGGCAATGATCTGCTGCGGGCCGACGCGTACGGACAGCGCG
Source organism: uncultured Rhodothermales bacterium (assembly GCA_964603055.1). Lineage (GTDB taxonomy): Bacteria > Bacteroidota > Rhodothermia > Rhodothermales > CAZKDQ01 > CAZRTY01. The sequence continues at coordinate 18,314 of CAZRTY010000001.1, forward strand.
TGACGGCAACGCTGCGGCCCACCTTCCTTCGGCGCAGCTTCCTCGATTTCTTGACCTTCCAAGATGTCGTCTACAGCGCTCGCTATTCGTGGCAAAACGGTCCCCTGGGCAACAACCGCGGCGCGTCGGTGACGAATAACATGGAGATCCAGACGGGCGTCACCATCAGGCCGCAAGAGCTGTGGCGCAAGTTCGGATTCTACCGGGAGCTTGAAGAACAACAGCAGCGCGCAGAACGAGCTCGCCGCCAGACTACGGCCCAGGACACGACCGGTGGCGGCCCGTTGATCGATTTCGGCGCGCTGGCACGCCGAACCGTCCTCGCGGTGACAAGCATTCGCGACTTTAACATCCGTTACCGCGCTACGCAGGGCTCGCAAGCAACGAACGTCGGCGTGGGTACCTTCGACGAGTTCGGGAATCTGCAGGACGTGGACGTTAACTACAGCCTCTGGCAGGCGCTTCGGGGCAACGGGCCGTCGCTCGGGTACCGGCTGGGCCTCGAGCGGACGATCCCGCTGGAGCAGCGCGTGTTCGATCCGCGGGTGCAAGTCGGCGATGTCATCCGGAACAGTCACCGTCTCAACGCACAGACTTCGCTGGCACCCACCAGCCGCCTCCAGATCAACTTGAACTGGACGGCCGAGTGGGAGGACAGCGAAAACCGGACATTCAGCACGTCCCAGATCGATCGTCTCACCACGATGTCATCGGTCGAGACCGGGCAGAACCGGTCGTCGATCTGGGTTTTCGGAACGGACTACGTGGGCCTCATCCGCCAGCAAGTCGAAACGTACCGGCAAGATCTGGCGGCGCATAGCGGAGGCGGCAACACGATCGGAGACAGCGACGGAGACGGCCGCGTCGTGCTGAGCAATAAGTCTGTAGTCGAAGATTTCCAGGCGGCCTTCCTCCAGGATTTCGGCACAGTCGACGGCCGTGGCTTCCTCCCGTTACCCGTGCCGGGATGGACGGTCAACTACTCCGGGCTTGGGGAATGGCCCATCATCCGCAGTCTCGTTCAGAATGCATCGCTGCGGCACAGTTACGCCGCGGAGTACGCGACTGACTATCGCACCAACAGCCAGGAAGGTGAGTTTGCGTCGATCCAGTTCGTGGCCGGCCAGCGCATCGAGTACGAAGTACCACGCTATGAAGTGGGCGGAATCCGGATCACCGAACGCTATCAGCCGCTCGTCGGCCTCACGCTGGGTTTCCGTAACCGGATGAATGTGGAAGTGGGCTGGAGCAAGCGAAACTCGTACTCGCTCAGCACATCAAGCCGGACGATTACGGAGGGGAAGACGGATGAGTTGACGCTTTCGCTCAATTACTCGGCGCAAGGGATGCGCCTGCCGTTCTTCGGGGGGCGTAGGCTCAACAACAGGCTCACGTTCACGATGCAGATGTCGCGCGCCCACACCGACGATCAGCGTTACCGCCTCGAAGACGCCGTCCGCGCTGCGGCGTTGGATCCGGATTTCGACCTCGACCGTGCCCTGACCGAAGACGCCTTCGTCACGCCGATCAACGCATCCACGCGCACGACGGTCACACCGCAGATCTCGTATCAGTTCAGCAACCGCCTCACGGCGAACTTCAACCTGACGTACGAGCACTTCGACAACCGGCACTCCGGCCCGCCCGACCACACCAACATCAGCGGCGGCTTCAACATCCGCGTCAACATCGCGAACTGAGTTCCTGGACTGTAATATGGCAACACCAGGCGGAAACGTGAGTACGGGAGCTCGTGGCCAATCGAAATCTGCGATGGATCAACAATCAAGCCGCCAGGAAATTCTCGTCTGCCACCTTGGGCAGGCCGACTACCAGCGCACGTGGGATCTCCAGAAGCGCCTTCAGCAGCGGCTGATCGAGGCTAAACGGAGCGGCGAGCATCCCCTCCCTCCCCACATCCTGCTCACGGTTGAGCATCCGCCCGTGTTTACGATCGGCAAGAGCGGCAACCGTGCCAACCTGCTGTTCAATGCCGAGGCTCTCGCGAAACGGGGCGCCACATTTTTCGAAATCGACCGCGGCGGCGACATCACATTCCACGGGCCCGGCCAGCTCGTCGTCTATCCCATCCTCGACCTCGACCGCTACTTTACCGACATCCACCGGTACCTGCGCGAACTCGAGGGAGCAGTTATGCGCCTGTGTGGCGATTATGGTGTGGACGGAGGCGTCGTTGAACAAAGGACGGGCGTCTGGATCGGTCCGGATGAAAATGGGCCCGAGCGGAAGATCTGCGCGATGGGGATCCGCTGTAGCCGATGGGTCACCATGCACGGCCTTGCGCTCAACGTGTCGACGGATCTGTCTTTCTTCGACATGATCGTACCGTGTGGGATCAGCGACCGAGGCGTGACTTCGTTGGAACGTGAAGTAGGAGGCAAGGTGGATCCGATAGAGGTACGAGATCGATTGACGGACTATATTGCCGAACGCTTTGAGTCGGACATCCGGGTGACGGAGGGCCAGGCGGCCCGAGACACCCTGGACGCGTTCATCCACCGTTCCCACGTGGTGACTGAAGCGTAACTCAACCTATGGATCGAACCGCGACGGCCGCCGGTTATATCTGGCCGCATTTCGCGAGTCACCCTCACCCGACATTCTTCCTGAACGATGAAAGAGTTCAAGCCTGACGACTTCATGCGCCGCCTTATCGCCGAGACGCTCTTTTACGACGAGGAGTACGGTGCGCTGGGCAACCTTAGCTTGATCGATGAAGAGGAACGACGCGAGCGGTACGTGGCGTCGTTCGTCCCCGAAAATGGCAACTTCCAGGTTGAGGAGGCGACGGAGTGGGAGGACTACGAGCCCGGTGAGGAAGACGACATCGGCTACGCGCTTGCTGTCGACAGCCGAGAGCATGGCGTCTATGATACGCCGGAAGAAGCGGCAGACGTCCTGCTCAAACTCGCCAAAGAGTCGAACCTCCAGCCGAGCATCACGCTGCTGTTCGAGGAAGACGAAGTGATCTGACGGCCTCAGGTCGGCAGGGTACGGTCGCGGCGGACAATGGCGACGGCAAGGGCGATCCAACCGCTGATGAAGGCGACACCGCCGATCGGCGTGATGGCGCCCAGCCATGCCGTGTCGGTGAGGACGAGCAGGTAGAGGCTACCTGAGAAGATCAGGATGCCGGCCGTAAACAGCCACGCCGCGGCGTCAAGCGACTGGCGCCATACCTCGCCGAGTAGGCCACATGCCAGCAGTGCAAGTGCATGGTACATCTGGTACCGGACGGCCGTCTCGAATGTCTGCAGCCGCTCAGGCGTAACTCGCTCCGCAAGTGCGTGCGCACCAAACGCTCCGGCAGCTACCGCGATTGCGGCGAATACGGCACCAAGCAGGAGAAATCGTCTCTGATGCATTGATTTAGCGGCCGGCCTCGTGTACCTGAAACGGCATCACATCTCCGTTCAACACGAGCGTATAATGCCCCGGCCTATAGCTTCCGTCTAATAAAAAGTAGTGCCGAAACGGCCGGTGCACCCGCCGGCAGACGGCCTCGCGCGGTTTCCTCGCCTCGACGTCTACGCGGATCATGTGTGCAATCCGCTCCTGCCTCACGCCGTCGAGCTCGAAGCAGCTATCCGGAAATGCACCCTTCACCAGTATCTCAACCGCCACCCGTTGATCGGACGCCGGCACGGCAGGGTCAGCCGCTCCTTGCCGCACGTGGACGGAGTCGATGAAGATGGGATACCGCAGGTAGTCGACATCGGGTGAGGCGGGCACTGGTTCCAGCGTCGGCCGATTGTCTGGACCGGTATCTTCGTACCGGTGCCCGAAACGGTCGTCGGGAGGCAGCTCGCGGGTTCCTCCGCAGGCCTGCAACAGGAATACGATGATCAGCAGCGACCACCAGCGGCGGGCCATCACGATGATGTTGCTCCGTTTGCGCGGAGTTTCTGCAGCAGCTCCGCCTCGGCGACGTCGGCCTCGGCGTCGATCAGCTCGCGCGGTGCATCGCCCCAGAGGCGCTCGAGGTCATAAAATTGCCGCTTGTCGGTGGAGAAGATGTGCACCACGAGGTCCACATAATCCAACAGAACCCACTGGCGGCCTTCGTAGCCTTCCACGTGCCATGGGCGTTCTTGTAGGCGCTCACGAATCCGCTCCGTCACGGAATCGGCGATCGCTTTGATCTGCAGCTCCGACTCCCCGGTTGCGATCACAAAAACATCCGCCACGCCGCTCACCGCCCGCATGTCCATCACGGTTACATCGAGCGCTTTTTTATCCAGCATGGCCTCAGCGGCCTCCGTTGCAAGCACGCCTACGGGGTTCCGTTTTCCGCGCTTGCGGGTACTACGCGTCGTGGGTTTCTGCCCTGTCGAATCCATACACCTGATGAAGTTGATCGTGGTTACGCGGGCGCTGCGCACAGTCTGAACCGTCGTCATCATGACGTGCAGACATGTTACTCAGTCGCGCCGGCATTATATACGTTGAGGTTGTGACGACGGTCCCATCCTTGAAACAGGCCCATTATCGCTGAAGTCGGCCATCTCATTGATAGGGATCATCCCATGGAATGGCCATCCCCTTGAAAGGCCATCCCCTTGACAGGCCATCTCATTGAAAAGGACGAAGCTGCTGATAATCAAGACCGATGATGACCGAGGCGTCCAAATAGAAATCTTCCCGCACTTCCTGGACGACGCGACTTTCAGGGATCCCCAGCGCACGCGCAACGCTTACGGCCGCCTCATGATTTCCCACTCGATCGTACACCATTGAATGCTCGACGTCGCGCCGGGAATAATCGCCGACCTGTACGACATCGAACCCTTCATTGCGGAGGAAGGTCAGCGTGCGTGCTGCAAGCCCTGATATTCCGCTGCCGTTGCGTACTTCAACCTGGATGACACTGGGCACCGCTTGCGGTGAAGCCTCGTCAGTTTGGCCGGGCGTAGTCGTCGATGCGGTAAAACGCGTGACCAGGCCCCATCCCAAAAGCAAAACACCGAGCCCTAACACGAGCAGCAGTGTGTTCAACAGCACGGAGCCCGAGCGTCGCCTTGGTTCGGGCATTTACTCGATGGATTGGCCGCAGATCTGGGTCTTCGAGCTCTGGACCCTAGTAGACGCCGAACGGGTGAGCGCCGCGGACCGCGTACGGTGAATATCCATATCCGTACGGATGCATGTAGCTGCCAAAGGGGCTCTGACGGAAGGAGAAATGAATCTGCGTGTTCTCCGACGGCCGATAATTGATCTCCGCGTTTCGGAGGAAGACCTGCGCCGGCTGATTATCCGCGCCAAGCTGTTGAGGACCGAAAAATTGGTGTGCAACGCCAATATCGACGCGGGCGTCAAGTTGCGGGCCGAACTGCCACATGAGCGAGTTCGTGTACATGCCGAGCGAGGATGACTGGCCGCCGTAACTACCGAACGACATCTCGTAGGTATGCCCCATCCGGAAGTGCTCCGGACTGAAGAGCTTGTTCAGCGTGAATGACGGAGCCTCGGTATCGAAAAGCTGCGCCGGGCCCGGCTGCGTATGCACCGCCACCTGGTTGCGCATCTGCGCGTGCACCGGAGCAGCCGTACCTACGACTAACAGGAATATGAATAAGGCGAAACTTGCGCGCATCTTGGATCCTCTTCTAACTGGCCTTCGGCAGTATAGCTTGACACTCATGTTTTGTCAATGACAACGGACGTGTCAATGAGAGCTGTCTGGCAATAACACGGCCTGTATCGAATTGTTCTAGCGACACTTGGCGGAAACCCTCATCGAAGCCCTGCATTCGGACTGCACCGACTCCTGCTCCCTATGGGCGTCTCGTATAAACGCACATCAGCGCTGATTTCATATGCCTCTTTCATATGCCTCTTTCATAAGCCGGGCGGGCATGTTTTGGAGATGAGCGCGTATAGGGCTCGAGCCTGAGCTTCCGCGCGCTAAGCGCTAATATCATTTTCCCGTTCCGTCAGCGTTGAGTAATCCTTTTTTTCCTTCATCAGCCACCGTACTGGCCATCGAGAGTTCGTGCGATGACACGGCGGCAGCCGTCATCCGCGACAATCGGCTGCGATCATCCGTCGTTTCGTCTCAGCTTGTTCATGAGCGTTATGGCGGCGTTGTGCCGGAGGTAGCTTCGCGGGCGCACCAGCGTATGATCGTAGAGACGGTGAACGCGGCGCTCGATCGGGCGGATGCCGGCCGCGAGGCACTCGACGCGATCGTTGTGACGCAGGGTCCGGGACTTGCCGGTTCCCTGATGGTGGGCGTCAGCTTTGCGAAGGCAATGGCGCTGGGACTGGACGTCCCCCTCATCGGTGTCAACCATATCGAAGGGCATATCTACTCGGTGTTCACTGAGCAAGAGGGGCCGTCGTATCCATTTCTATGCCTCGTGGTCTCAGGTGGTCACACGCAGCTGATGTTGGTTGAAGAACCTCTCAAACACAAACTCCTTGGCCGCACGCGTGATGATGCAGCCGGCGAGGCGTTCGATAAGATCGCCAAGTTGTTCGGGCTCGAGTACCCCGGCGGGCCCGTCATCGACCGGCTTGCGGAAGCGGGCGACCCGACATTCCACCGTTTCCCGCGATCTCGCCCGGATCGATATGACTTCTCATTTTCGGGATTGAAGACCTCCGTGCTGTATTATCTGAACGCGATGCCGGAATCCGAGCGGGCGCGAATGTTGGATGTGCACATGGCCGATCTCTGCGCGTCGGTACAGGAAGCGGTTGTTGATACGCTCGTTAGTTCGATGAAGGATGCTGTGGAGGAAACCGGCGTGGAGCACATTGCGATTGTCGGTGGCGTCAGCGCGAACAGCCGTTTACGCGAGGCTGCGAGCGCCATGGCGGATCAGATGGATGTGCAATTGCATGTGCCCCACTCCAAGTACTGCACTGATAACGCGGCGATGATTGCAACGGCTGGTCTGCTTAAATTGGGCCGAGGCGAATTTAGTCCGCTCACCCTTACGCCCGATCCCTCACTTTCGCTGTAGTCACTTTCTGCCACGCGATGTCTGCCACCTCCGGCCCGACCGACCCAAATCCCCGATCATCAGACTCGACCGCCGACGCCTCCGGCGCGGCGGAGATGGAGCCGTGGCGCCGTCGCATTGATGAAATCGACCGGACCGTCTTGCAGTTACTGAACGAACGTGCCACGTGTGCGAATGAGATCGGGGCGATCAAAAATAGACTCGGGCTGCCGATCTACGTCCCATCCCGCGAAGAGGACGTGCTGAATAACGTCAGCAATGCCAACGAAGGACCGCTGCCCCGAGAGGCCGTCCGCCGCCTGTTCGAGCGCATCATCGACGAGACGCGATCGCTCGAGCGCCGCACGTATCAGCCCCCTCGTGACCGCTGAGCCCCCTATACGAGCAAGGTACCTCGTCAAACCACTGAAGTATGCGCAAGCGCATTGTCGTAGTCGTCCTGCTCGTTCTCTTCGTCCTGATCACAGTTGCCGGCTTGAGCGGCGCGTGGATCGCCTTCGGCCCCAACACCTCCGAGCAGGCAGAAAATCGAGGCATCAAGATTCCACCGGGCAGTTCGTTCGAGGAGGTCGTGACCTCCCTTGAGGAGGACGGAATCATTCAGTCTGCGACGACACTTCGGTGGTTCGGCCGTGCGACAGGGTGGGGAGGTCAGGTAAAGGCAGGCTATTACACGATCGACCCAGGCTCGTCGAATTACGACATCCTGAGTAAGCTCCGGCGCGGATTACAGTCGCCGGTGCGCATCACCATCCCACCGGGAACGCGCCCCGAAGTCATTGCGACACTGGCGGGCAACGTTATGTACTTTGATGCCGACGAGATGCTCTCGGCGCTGAAGGACTCAACGCTCGCCGCCGAACTCGGCGTCGACACCACGTCGCTGTTCGGCTACATGCTGCCCGAGTCATATGACTTCTACTGGTTAACGAGCGCCGAGGGCGTGATCAGACGCATCAAGCAGTACACCGATGAGCTCTTTGAGCGGGAGATTGCGGACGATGCTCGTGAGATGAACTTGTCGATGCACGAGGTTGTCACGCTGGCATCGATCGTCGAGTGGGAGACGCACGTTGCGGAGGAGCGGCCGCGGGTTGCCGGCGTCTATCTGAACCGCCTGCGCATCGGGATGCCGTTGCAAGCCGACCCAACGGTGCAGTACGCAGTGATGGCTAGTGAAGGAGCGAAACGCCGGCTGCTCTTCGTCGATTACGAAATCGAGAGCCCGTATAACACATACAGAATCGGCGGTCTGCCGCCGGGGCCCATCACAAACCCCTCCGCCGCGTCGCTACGCGCCGTTGCCAATGCCGAGCGTCACGACTACCTCTACTTCGTCGCCACCGGTGATGGCGGGCACATCTTCAGCCGCACATTTCAGGAGCACGTCAACGCCGCAAATCGCTATCGGCGACTGATGCAGGAGCGGCGGCGCGCTCAGCAGCAGTCGCCCGATTCAAACGCCGAATAGAAACGCCCGAAAAAGGAAAAGGGCCACCAGACGCTGGTGACCCTGACCCTCTCGCGATATAGCGAACGTTAAAGCTTGACTGTGAATCCGATCGAGAACCGGTTGCGCGTAACCTCTTCCTCTACGATCGGTGCGTTATCGACCGCGTACGGAGCGTAGGCATCGTTGAAGCGCTGCTGCGACCATGCGAAGTCGACGAAGAACTGATCGTTGAACCGGTAACCAAGGCCTCCTGAGAAGAAGGTCTGTGCACGGTCGGTGGTGCCGCTCGTCAGCACGAGGTCTTCCTTCCGCGGGTCGGGCTTATAGGCGAAACCGCCGCGTAGCGCGAGATCGCCCACCCAAAACTCGGCGCCAATCCGCGTATTCAGCACCGGATCGTAGACACGTCGGAGATCACGGTTGAGGTCTTCGAAGTAGCCACGGTCCGTGCTCGAACTGAACCGCATCTGCGACCAATCCACGTACTCAGCATCCGCCGATACGAGAAGACGCGGTGTCTGGTAGGCGATACCACCTCCGATCCTCCACGGCGATGAAATGCGGTACTCAAAGTCGCCATCGTACGACTGCGCAAGGCTTCCTCCCGTCAGGAACAGCGTCGACACCTCCTCCCAATAATATTCAGAGACGTTCTGATAGGTAGGTGTCTCGATGCTGATTCCGGCACGTAGTTCAGGCGTGATGTGTCCTGATACACCGAGGCGTGCGTTGAAACCGACGATATCTGCTTCGTAGCCCTGGATGTAGCGGATGTCGTCAAGGCCGATCAACTCCTCACCGCCTACGATGACGATGTAGTCCTCGTTGTCGCCGTAGGCGTCGACCTCGTCGAAGATGCTCTCGAAGCGGTAGCTGCCGAACGTCACGTTCGCCGAGAGCCCGACCATCACATTCTCAGCGGCTTCGAACGCACCGCCAAAGCTGACCTCGTTCATCCCGCCTTCCTCGATCACTTCACCGCTCTGATGGATGCGCGAGCCCGGAAGAACGGCCGTGTCAAAGACCGGGCAGTTCAGGTCGAGACATTCGGGATAGAATTCGATGGCACCGCCCTCATAAGCGAGCCAGGACAGGTCGCGGAAGAACTCCGGATAGTAGAAGTCGCCATCTTCGTCATACCTGATCTCATACTCGTCCGGGAACGGCAGGAAGAAATCGGTAACCGAGTTCGTGTGATTCTCGCCGGCGAAGCTGAACGACCGATTAAATGGATTCGTACGCTGATAGCTTCCGCCCACCACGAGCGAGCCCTGGGCCGTCGGCACTTTGTACAGATAAGCCAGGTGCCCGACGCGCATGTTGGTGAGGCTCTCATCCGAGCGCGTGCTGAAATCCGGTGTCACAAAACGCACATCGTCGCTCGAGATGAGGTTAGTCAGCGATCCCGACAGGTACGACCCATCCAAATAGCCGAGGCCGGCCGGGTTCGCGAAGAGCGCACCGAAGTCGCCGATGCCTGCGAATCCGCCAGCACCTGCCATGGCAGACATCCGCACACCGACAGCGGGCTCGCGGTCAGAAAGGCGTAGTCCGTCGTCCGCAGTCTGCGCCTTGGCCGCATTAGGTGCCAGCAGGACAAGCGCTGCGGCAAGGGCTAACGTTAATCTATATAGTCGGCTCATCGTCGTGTGTTGAGCAAGTGAACGGTGTCGTACTCGTGCCGAAAGGGCAAAAAAAGGGCCCGCGCGTGGGCACGGGCCCTGGCGCCTGTACTGAAATCAGGCGAAGATCATCATGGTATCAGCGGCCGCCTCTACCCGAGCGACTCGTCGTCCCCGAGCTGCGGGAGGAGCTGCCTCGGGATGAGGAGCCCACGCTGCCGCGTGAACCGCCGCTATTGGATGCGGGCCGTGCCGTTGAGCGCGAGCTCCCGCGATTCGACGAGGGCCGTGCCGTGGAACGCGATCCACCGTTTGAGCTTGGCGCCGGACGTGCAGCGGGCTGGCGGCTCGTATTGGCTGGGCGCGTTGTTGTGCCGCTGCTCGAGCTTCGTCTGCCATTGATCACGCCCCGCAGGACTTCCCGTGCCGAGGGCCGCGAAGATTCGCTGGCCCGCGTCGCCGGAGCTGCACGTCGTACTTCGTCATTGCTGACACGTGTGGACGGCGGCTCTGTACGGACGCCCCGGATACGCTCCGTCTCTGAGCTACTGCTCGGCGCAACAGTACGGGATGACTCCTCACTTCGTGCGCTGCGGCCCGTGGTCGTTCCCCGCGATGTATTCGACGGCTGCGTAGCACGGCTCTGTGGCGTAGGCTGCGCGGTCGGTGTCTGCGTGCGTGTTGTCCGCGACGGAGCCGTCGTCGACCGCGTGGCCGAGTCATTGCCGCGAACCGAGCGGCTGTCGCTGCCGGTGCTTGAGCGCGTACCCGAATCATTTCCACGAACGGTCCGGCTGTCGTTGCCCGAGTTTGACCGCACCGACCGCCCGGTCTCTCCGCGGACGGCGTCACGGTTCGGCGTCACGGTTTCACCGCGTGTGCTACGACCGACGGCTTCACGTCCGGTCGTTGTCGAGCGTCCTGTATCCCCACGCACGCCGGCCCGCGTTGCGCGTGAGTCCGGTGCCCGAGTGACGCCTGAACGTCCGCTTGCGCCGCGAACCGCGCTGTCGCTACCCACTGACCCTCGGCCGATGGTGCCCGCACCACGACCGATCGTCGAGCCGCGCGGGGCGTAGTTGGCCGTCCGTGGAATGATGACACCCGGCGCATCGTAGCGCCAGCCACCGTAATAACCCGCCAGGGCGCGCCGGTGGTAATACGGCCCGTAGCCGTAGCCATACCAGCTATTGTAATAGCGATGGCTCCACCAGGGGCTGTGGTAGTACGGCGTTCCGAAATGGAACGACAGACTAAAGTGTGCGCCGGGACGATAAAACGGGTCGTAGTAGTGCCCGTAGTAAGCGTCGGCGTAGAACGGATCCCAGTGGAACGGGTCGTAGAACGTCCGCGAATAGTACCGATTGAAATGGCGGCGGTACGTGTACGGACGGTAATCCTCGTAGTAAGGATCGTCGACGTAGTAATTATGCACGACGACACCGTCTTCGTGCTCCTCCACCTCAACATAGTCGGGCTCATCGTACCGGCTATGATGCTCCACGGTGGCGAGCTGCGTGTAACAACCCGTCAACCCAAAGAGAAGCGCTACCACCAGCCCGAATTGGACCGGCAGCTTGAGGCGAAATTGTCGTGTACCAGATGATGCGCTTCGCATGGTGATCTCCTTGCTTCTATGGTCGCGGCGCCTGCCGAGGGGACTTCTCACGAGTACGGACATGCTACTGGATATGTACGGAGGATAAACCGGATTGTTTAAACCTCCGCCGATACTCCGAGGCCGTTTCGTGGATACCTGATGTCCTCGCGGTATATTCGCGCTGGCAATGAACGGATGCTGACAATGCTAATTACAAATACCGGACCGAAGCCGCCGGTTGCCGTTTTTCAGGCTTTTTAGCGTCCGTTGCCCAATCGCTGTATCGGATTCCAATCATACTGTCTTCAATGGCCGACGCAATTACTCCTCGCGCTGAGGATTACTCGCAGTGGTACCTCGACGTCGTTCGTAACGCGAAGCTCGCTGACTATTCACCGGTGCGCGGCTCGATGATTATCCGCCCCAATGGCTACAGCCTTTGGGAGAACATGCGCGACGTGCTCGACCGCATGTTCAAGGAAACCGGACACGAGAACGCGTACTTCCCGCTCTTCATCCCGGAATCTTTTCTAGCGAAAGAAGCGGCCCACGTGGAGGGATTCGCCAAAGAGTGTGCCGTCGTCACGCACTCGAGATTGCGGACAACAGAGGACGGGAAAAGTGTGGAGGTCGACCCCGACTCGCGGCTCGAGGAGAACCTGATCGTCCGCCCGACTAGCGAGACCATTATCTGGGATGCCTACAGCAAGTGGATCCAGTCGTGGCGCGATCTCCCCATACTCATCAACCAGTGGGCAAATGTCGTCCGCTGGGAGATGCGCACGCGGCTGTTCCTGAGGACGATGGAGTTCCTCTGGCAGGAAGGGCACACCGCGCACGCAACTAAAGAGGAAGCGGTCGAGGAGGCCGAGCGGATGCTCGATGTCTATACGACTTTTGCGGAGGACTATATGGCCGTTCCCGTGCTCCGCGGCTTGAAATCCCCGAGCGAACGATTTGCCGGCGCCGTAGAAACGTATTGCATCGAGGCCCTGATGCAAGATGGCAAGGCTCTGCAGGCGGGCACGAGCCACTTCCTCGGACAGAACTTTGCGAAGGCGTTCGACTGCACGTTCCAGAACAAGAACAACGAACTCGAATACGTCTGGGCGACGTCGTGGGGCGTGTCCACACGGCTGGTCGGAGCGCTTATCATGACGCATTCGGATGACCAGGGGCTCGTCCTCCCGCCGAAGCTGGCGCCGGTGCAGGTGGTCATCGTCCCCATCTTCCGCAACGAGGCCGAGAAAGAGATGGTCCTTGGATCCGCAGAGGCGCTCAAGCGGCAACTCGTCGACGCCGGGATCAAAGTGAAGCTCGATGCCCGGGAGTCTCACCGCCCGGGATGGAAGTTCAACGAGTACGAAGTGCAGGGCGTGCCTGTGCGGATTGCCATCGGTCCGCGCGATGTTCAGAACGAATCGCTCGAGCTGGCCCGCCGTGATACGCGGTCGAAGGAAAGCATCTCGCGCGAGTCTGCCGTCGATGTGATCAAGCGGACGCTCGACGACATCCAGACGTCGCTTTTCCAGCGCGCGGTCGACTTCCGCGCTGATCACACGTCGAAGGCGGATTCCTACGACGAGTTCAAGGAGATCCTCGACAGTCGAGGCGGCTTCATCGAAGCCCACTGGGATGGAACGGAAGAATCAGAAGCCCGCATCAAAGAAGAGACGGGTGCGACGATTCGGCTCATCCCGCTCGAGTCCGAGCCTGAGGACGGCAAGGATCTGATCAGCGGCCTCCCCTCGAAGCATCGTGTCGTCTTCGCTCGCTCGTACTGATTCTGCCACTGGGTCTCCATCGGTGAGCGAGCGGCTGGCGTATGCCATCACGTACGCGGTCAATCCGCTCGTGATGCCGGTAGTTGCGCTTGGCGTGGTCGCGGCGTGGTCTCCGGCACCAATTGGTGAGGTCCTGCTCATCACGACTGCTGCCGCTGTCTTCTTCGCCATCATCCCGGGCGCGTATCTGCTTCACCTTTCCCGAAGCGGACGTATTTCATCGGTCGAAATCAGAAGCCGCAAACAGCGCATCCGGCCGCTGTTCACTGGAGCTCTGCTCCTGGTACCGGGGGTCGTGGCCGTGGGCGCGGTAGCATCGACGA
>CAZRTY010000001.1:32184-42140 GCA_964603055.1 uncultured Rhodothermales bacterium
GGAGCTCTGCTCCTGGTACCGGGGGTCGTGGCCGTGGGCGCGGTAGCATCGACGACGCAGGTGCTGATGATTGGGCTCGCCGCTGCCTTCGTCATCAACGCGCTGCTCGTCGGCATCATCACCGTATGGTGGAAGATCTCGATCCATGCGTCGGCAGCAGCCGGCGTCGTTGCATTATGGGTGGGGATGATCCCCTTCCCCTTCATTCACGTTGAAGCTTCAACGCTCGCCGTTGCTATGAGCGGCTCGATTTTGGCGCTTGCGGCCGTGATGTGGTCGCGAATACGTCTCGACGCACATTCACGCGCCGAAGTAGCGGTCGGCGCAATCTTCGGTATGTTGATTACCTGGGTGGAGTTATATTTCATCACATCACTACTCCCTTAAGTTCTCCAGAGCGCATTATCGAGGTACCGCTACCACCTTCATCCACATCAGTAACGTTGCGGAACCGCGGTATCATGCCATTCCATCGCGCATTTCTCCTCATCTGGGTCCTTACGGGCGCTCTGCCCGCATCGTCACTCGCTCAAAACTGGGGCACGGTCTCCGGCGAAGTCTCTGAGCGTGGTACATCGACGACGCTACCGGGCGTCACGGTGCTCGTCGAGGGCACGAACTACGGCACGGCCACCGACGGCAGCGGGCGCTATACGATGCGGCTTCCCGCCGGTGCGTATTCGCTTCGGTTTTCATCGGTCGGCTTTCAGACCCGGAGCGACAGCGTGGTCGTCCGCCGCGACGCCGTCACGGAGCTCAACGTCCAACTTTCGGCGGCCACGCTCGAACTCGGCGAGGTTCAGGTTGAAGAGCGGGCCGTCGCAGAAGCAGGCGTTTTCGAACTGACGCCGCGCGAGATCCTCGACATCCCCTCCCCCTTCCGCGGATATCAGGCGCTGACGGTCCTGCCCGGCGTCGCAACGAATAGCGAGTTGTCGAACCAGTACTCGGTTCGAGGCGGCGGCTTCAACGAAAACCTCGTCTTTATCAACGGCTTCGAAGTGTTCATGCCGTTTCGCGTGAGGCAGGGCGAGCAGGAAGGTCTCGGCCTGTTCAATCCTGAGATGTCGCAGGGCGTGCGGCTGTACACGGGCGGCTTCCCCGCGCGGTACGGAGGCAAGCTCTCTTCGGCACTCGAAATCGAATACGGGCCCTCGCCCGTACAGCAATGGACCGCTTCGGCCTATGGCTCGCTTCTGGACGGCGGCGCGACGGCCGGCTATCGAACTTCCGACAACCGTTTCGGCGTGATCGCAAGCGGACGCCTGGCTCAGGCAAGCCGGTTCTTCGCGACGCAAGAGCTGAAGGGCGATTACAATCCGCGGTACGCCGACGGCCAGATCGCGGCGCATCTTGAGCTGCCGTACGGCCAGCGGCTCGAGTTTCTCGGCATCTACGCCGACCACGTCTTCGCGATGACGCCACGCACGCAGAAGACGTATTTCGGCTTCGTCAGCGCCTCACCCGACGTCCCGTCGGACCTGCAGGCTGTCTGGACCGAGTACGACGGCCAGCAGGATGACGGTAGTACGGTGATTTTCGGCGGCGCCCGTCTCTACAGTCGCTTCACGTCCACCTTCAACGCGAACCACTCGTTTTCTTACTTCTCGACCAACGAGCGCGAGCGGTATCACATCATCGGGCAGACCATCCTCTTCCAGGTCGACCCAGGAAGTGGAAATCCGCAAACAGGTGAGGGCCACCTTCCCCTCGGCGAATCACGTCATGAAGACTTTGCCGAGAACGATGTTGATGTCGATATGCTCACCATCGACGGCCAGTACCGATGGGCGGTGGGTGGCGGCGCGCTCGAGGCCGGATGGTCGGGGCGGCGCCTAGAATTTGATGACACGCTCAATGAATACTGGCGTGCGCAAGAAGAACGCGGCCCTATTGTTCTTGGCGATACGCTCGTGGACACCGCGTCGTTGACGTCGTATCAGGGTGCGGGGTACGCGCAATACACATTCTCGCCTCTTGCCGATCCCGAGAAGCTCGTCGTAACGACGGGACTGCGTGCCGATTACTTTGATTTCAGTGGGGAATGGACGGTCTCGCCGCGGCTCACGGCGCGTTATGTGGCCACGGAGCAGCTATCCGTCAACGCGTCTCTGGGGTACTACCATCAGGCGCCGACGTATCGCGAACTGCGAGGACGCCCGGAGCCAGGGTCCGGAATCCTCGACGCGCTCAATCGGGACATCCGCTCGCAGCAGTCGATCCAGATCGTGGGCGGCATCGACTATTTCCTCCCGCACCGCCGCCTTTACATCCGCAGCGAAGCATACTACAAGCATCTCTCGGACCTCATTTCGTACGACATCGAGAACGTGCGCGTGCGCTATTCGAGCGAGAACGACTCGCGCGGGTACACGTACGGCATCGACACGCAGATCCGCGGTGAACTCGTGCCAGGGCTCGAAAGCTGGATCAACTACAGCTTCATGGTCGCGCGCGAGCGATTTCTGCCGGAGTACCAGGGTGAGTTTCGGGATGGCCTGATCGCGCGGCCCTCCGACCAGCGTCACACCTTCTCCGTTTTTGTGCAGGATTACGTACCGGGAGACGACAGCTGGAAACTGCACATGCGCGCTCTATTCGGCAGCGGCCTGCCCTACACGCCTCCGGTGGAACGACACTTCGACGGTGACGAGCGCCTGGGCTCGGTACAGGTGCCCGGACCTCGATCTTCTGCTCGCTTCACCGAGTACATGCGCGTCGACATGGGCGCGACCAAGGTCATCGATCTATTCGGCCCCGAAAGCGGACGCGGACCCACACTCCGGCTGTCCGCCGAGCTGCTCAACGTGTTCGACATGGTGAACACCGTCGCGTACACGTGGGAGCCGGTCGGCAATATCTGGCGCCGCATTCCGACGCGCCTTACGCCGCGGGCCTTCAACGTGCGCGCCCGTATCGACTTCTAACGGGCATCGATTTCTAACAGGCATCGACTTCTAACAGGCCGTCGATTTCTGAGAGGCCACGAAGCGGGCTGCTAAATCCGTCCGTATTTGCTGAGCCGATGTGCAAGCCGCGCGGGCTCGGGTAAGCGATATCTGGGAGCTGTGGCCATCGTCAGGCGGATGGCATCGTCGAGTGCGAGCTGGTGCCCCGCGCTGACGAATATCGGCTTCACACCAACGCGTGTTCTCACGACGGCGCCGATACATTCGCCGGTTTTCTCGTCGAGCAGGTCGGCGCGTGCGCCGCGCTCGTCATCCGGTGCCTCGTACGTTCCCGTAAGCCGCGTCTTCGCCACGCCGAAGCAAGGCCGGCCGAGAACGACGCCTAGGTGGGCAGCGAGTCCGAACCGCCTCGGGTGAGCGATACCTTGGCCGTCCACCATCCATACATCCGGTATCGATTCTATCTGGTCGATAGCGGGCAGCAGCGCCGGGATCTCCCGGAAACTCAGCAAGCCGGGTACGTACGGGAAGGGCACCTCGCACTCATGTCGTACATACTCGACGACGGTGAGATCAGAGAGTCGGACGACCACAACGGCCGCCGCGGCGAGATTTTCTTTTCTGCGGATGCTGACGTCCACGCCGGCAACGGTCGCCGGTTCGCGCGCGAGAGGCTCGAGGCTCACGCTTCCCGCAAGTTCTCGTTGACGGGCGACGGCCTCACGAGGCGTCAGGCTCCAGTCGTGGATCAGCGTGTCAGGGCAGCGGTCGATGGGAATGGAGGGAGCTTTCAACCACCAGACTTCTCTCCGAACCAAATGAACGCGTTCGGGCAGAAGGTAAAGCTTGGCGGTCGGGATGAAGTTCGGCCGTGTTAACCCTCGCCCTCGGCAACCAGATCCGCAAAACTGTATTTCGGTTTCAGATCGACCAGCATGAGCGCCGCCGAGACCTTTTGACCGGGGAAGGACGGCATCTCTTCCGTCACCACTTCCTGAACGCCAATCGTGGCCATGTAGTCGAGCGTACGAGCGTACCCGTACAACTCACCGCAGATATCCTCCGTCGACAACCCTTTGCGGAAGCCCATCATCGCGATGTCCTGCAGTCGCTCCTGGATGTGCGGCGCCGTGGGCGTCAGCACTTGAACCGCCGGCGCAAACCGCCGCAGTTGTGGCTGAGCCGGTGCGGGCGTGTCGGCTACGGACTTCACAAGCCGTAGCCCTGTCGTACGATTTTTCCGTTTTTCGATCCCCATTACCGTCGATTCGGTCTATCAAACTGTTAGGATCGTATCGACCAACACCCGGGCCACTTAATGGCCGTTGCCATACTCCTTCCGCCATGGAGGCCGCGGATCGACCGGCTTCGCGCCTAAGTTTCGGTGAAATGGTCGCCGGAACTGCCCCTGAACCCCTTCTCCTTCACTACATTGATTGACTGACGGCAACCTGCGGGGCTATATTTTGTACCTGCACCCGAATGGGTCCTTAGCTCAGCTGGTTAGAGCGCTACGTTGACATCGTAGAGGTCGGTGGTTCGAGTCCACTAGGACCCACTTCAGCATTCGCACTTCATGCTTTTCTACTCTGCAAATCTGCTCCCGATGCGAACGCCCTGATCGGGGCGCGCGCCGGTCCGTTATCGACCGGTCATTCGGCGCACGTGCGTGCTGCCCTACTTCCGTTTAAAGGCGCCTTCTCGTTTCGAGGGCGCCTTTTTTTGATTCCTTCCCTTCGTCCGTAGTCGCTGTAATAAGCCGATCCTCAGCCAGATCCCCGCAAGCACATTATGCCGGAACAGATCACGATCAACCTCCCCGACGGTAGCAGCAAGAAGTTCGACCATGGTGTGACCGGGTACGACATCGCCTCGTCGATTTCGGCCGGGCTCGCGCGGCAGGCGCTTGCCGTAAAGGTTGACGACCGCGTGCAAGACCTCTACCGCCCGATCGAGTCTGATGCGCGGGTTCAGATTCTAACGTGGAACGACGCCGAGGGGAAGTCGACATACTGGCATTCGACGGCTCACCTGATGGCAGAAGCGCTCGAGGAGCTTTACCCCGGCGTAAAGTTCGGTATCGGTCCCTCCATCGAGAATGGCTTCTATTATGATGTCGACCTGGGCGGCCGTCGTCTGACCAACGACGACCTCGAAGTGATCGAGCGGAAAATGGTCGAGCTTGCGAAGCGGGACGTGCCGTATGAGCGCCGACCCATTTCCAAGGATGACGCCCTCGATTACTTCCGCGAGAAAGACGACGAGTACAAACTCGAGCTGATCGATGAGTTGGAGGACGGCACGATCACGCTATATAAGCAGGGCGACTTTATCGACCTCTGCCGCGGGCCTCATATCCCGTCAACCGGCCAGATCAAGTACCCGAAGCTGCTCGCGCTGGCCGGCGCGTACTGGCGCGGCGATGAAAAGCGCCCGCAGCTCACGCGCATCTACGGCATCAGCTTCCCCAAGAAGAAAGAGCTCGATGAGTACCTCGAGCGTCTCGAGCTGGCGCGCCAGCGAGATCACCGGAAGCTTGGCCGCGAGCTGGAGCTGTTCACCTTCAGCTCCAAAGTCGGGCCGGGCCTGCCGCTGTGGCTACCGAAAGGTGCTGTGCTCCGCGAGACACTGACGAACTTCCTCAAGGACGAGCAGCTTGCGCGCGGCTATCAGCCGGTCATCACACCGCATATCGGCCGGCTTGAGCTATATCGGACCAGTGGCCACTATCCTTTCTACAGCGACAGCCAGTTCCCCCCGATGATCGAGGAGGATGAGGACGGTGAGGAAGAAGGGTACCTGCTGAAGCCGATGAACTGCCCGCACCACACGCAGATCTTCGCGGACAAGCAGCATTCGTACCGGGATCTGCCCGTGCGGTTGGCCGAGTTCGGGACGGTATACCGCTACGAGCAGTCGGGCGAGCTGGGTGGACTGACACGCGTGCGCGGCTTCACTCAGGACGATGCTCATATCTTCTGCACCGATGATCAGGTCAAAGCCGAATTCAAAGACGTCATCGACCTGACGCTGAAGGTGCTGGCTGCGCTCGACTTCACGGATTTCAAGGCGCAGATCTCCCTTCGTGACCCTTCGAACAAAGAGAAGTATGTGGGAGGCGATCAGCAGTGGGAGCGCGCTGAGCAGGCCATCCGTGAAGCTGCAGCCGAAATGGGGCTGGATGCGATTGAGGAAGAAGGTGAGGCCGCCTTCTACGGCCCAAAGCTGGACTTCATGGTAAAGGATGCCCTCGGCCGCGAGTGGCAGCTCGGCACCGTCCAGCTCGACTACAACCTGCCCGAGCGTTTCGACCTGTATTACGTCGGCGCCGATGACCAGCGACACCGCCCGGTCATGATTCATCGCGCACCGTTCGGCTCGCTCGAGCGCTTCATCGGCGTATTGATCGAACACTGCGGTGGCAACTTCCCCACATGGCTGGCCCCCGTGCAGGTCTCGGTGCTTCCGATTGGCCAGGATTTCGGGGAATACGCCAAACAAGTCGAAGCACGTTTACGGAAGGAAGGCATCCGCGTCGAGGCCGACCTCCGCAACGAAAAGGTGGGCTACAAAATCCGACAGGCTGAAGTCCGCAAGGTGCCGTACATGCTCGTCGTGGGCCGAAATGAAGCCGAGGCTGGCACCGTGGCCGTCCGCCGGCACGGGGAAGGCGCTCAAGACGTACGGCCCGTCGATGATTTCATCGCTGCTCTACATCAAGAAATAGCCGCACAGACGGGACGAGCCGTCTCCGCTGAAACCTAATCGGCTGCCATCGCGTGAAAAATGAATCGCCGCGTATTGCATCGCGGCTGATTTCATGCGTTGATTACATCATCATCAAAAACAAACCCAGTAGAGCCATCGCAAACAAGGTTCGTATTAACGAAGACATCCGGGCATCCAAGGTCAGGCTCGTTGACCCCAACGGCGACCATGGCGTTGTCGATCTGGAGGAGGCGCTAAGACGCGCGCGGGGTTATGAACTTGACCTCGTCGAAATCGCGCCGTCGGCCAACCCACCCGTCGTCAAGATCATCGACTACGGCAAATACCGCTACGAGCTACAGAAGAAGGAGAAGGAAGCACGGAAGAAGTCGCAGAACGTGCAAATGAAGGAGGTTCGGTTCCGGCCTCATACCGACACGCACGACTTCGAGTTTAAGACGAAGCATGCGCGCAGCTTCCTAGAGGACAATAACAAAGTAAAGGCCTGGGTTCAGTTTCGCGGGCGCGACATCATCTATCAGGATCAGGGGATGGACCTGCTCCGCCGCTTCATCGAAGAATTGCAGGACGTCGCCAAGATCGACCAGGCACCGCGGATGGAAGGCCGCCGGATGACCACGATCCTGGCTCCCGGTAAGACCAAGAAGTAATCGTTCACAGTAAATTCGGCACCCAGCCGCCTATCTCCATCACCACATCATTGAATGGGGATGGGCTGTTCCGTATTATTTGCAGCTGCAAGCGATTGCCGGCATCATGCAGAGGCCGTTCCTACGAACGCCTCTTTTTTTATCGGCACGCGGCGCGTTAGTCATTGAGATAGTAGAAATCGCTGGGCCGTTGAGCCGTCTGCATCCTGAATCAAGGAGCTACGCCGATTCCCCGGTCCATTGAACTCGATTTTAGAGAGGTTGCGATGCCCAAAATGAAAAGCAGTAGTGGCGCGAAGAAGCGTTTTAAGCTGACCGCCACCGGGCGTATCAAACGCAAAAAGGCGTTCAAGAGCCACATCCTGACGAAGAAGTCGCCGAAGCGCAAGCGCAATCTGCGTCAGAGCGCGCTCGTCGACAAAGCAGATGCACCACGCGTCCGGCAGATGATTTCCAAGTGAGATCCTTCTCACCTGGTTTTATTCCGGCCGTAAAATTGATTCGATAGAAAATGCCACGCGCAAAGAATAGCGTCGCCTCCCGCCGCCGGCGGAAGAAAGTATTAAACATGGCGAAAGGCTACTGGGGCCGACGCAGCAAGGTCTACACGGTAGCCAAGAACGCCGTTGAGAAAGCGCTCGTCTACCAGTACCGCGACCGCCGCCAGCGTAAGCGCCAGTTCCGTCGCCTCTGGATCACGCGTATCAACGCCGCTGCCCGTATCAACGGGGTTAGCTACTCGCGGCTGATGGGTGGACTCCGGAAGTCGAACGTCGAGCTCAACCGCAAGGTGCTCGCCGATCTGGCCGTGCACGATCCCGATGCATTCACGGCCGTGGTCGAACAAGCCAAACCGTGATCATGCCGATGTCGGACGCCGTCCGATTTACCACCTCTGCCCATCTTGATTGAAGCAGAGGCCGGAACGCATCACGCGATCTTCGCAGGACAAGATCCCGCCCCTGTCTCTCAGGCCAGGCGGGATCTTTGCGTTTATACCATTACCGTCGACAAGCCGCAGCCATGTCTGCCTACCAGTCCATAGAGGCCATTCAGAAAGAGATCGAGGCGGCGTCGCTTCAATCCGAGGAGGAGATCGAGGCATTCCGCATCGCCTTCCTCGGACGCAAGAGCGGACGCATCACCAATCTTTTTAAGGAAATCGGCTCGGTACCTCCCGCCGACAAGAAGGAGTTCGGGCGTCGCGTTAACGAGCTCAAGCAGCACGCCGAAGCCCTGATTGAGTCGGCGCACGAGGCAACGTCGTCTTCGGCCGGGAGCCGCGGCCCGTCCTTCGACCTGACGCTGCCCGGCCGTAAACCTCGCCGCGGCACGTTGCACCCGCTTACGCAGACGCTGGAAGACATCCAAAGCATCTTCGAGCGGTTCGGCTTCGGCGTGGCGTTCGGCCCTGAGATCGAAGACGACTGGCACAACTTCTCGGCGCTGAACTTCCCGCCCGATCATCCGGCGCGGGACATGCAGGATACGTTCTTCATCGAGCCGCCCCACGACGACGACGGAATCCTGCTGCGCACGCACACGTCGCCGGTGCAAATCCGTGTGATGCAGGAGCAGGCGCCGCCGGTTCGGGTCATTGTGCCCGGGCGCGTCTATCGCAACGAATCCCTCTCATACAAATCGTTCTGCCTGTTTAATCAGGTGGAAGGACTGTATGTGGATGAAGGCGTCACCTTCGCCGATTTGAAGCAGGTGCTGCATGTCTTCGCCCGCGCGATGTTCGGTAGCGATGTCAAGATGCGATTCCGCGCCAGCTTCTTCCCCTTCACCGAGCCGAGCGCGGAAGTCGATATCTGGTGGCCAAATCCGGAACTGCCGGGCGGTGGCCGCTGGCTGGAAGTCCTCGGTTGCGGCATGGTCGACCCGAACGTGCTCAAATCCGTGGACATCGATCCTGAGCGCTATACCGGATATGCCTTCGGCATGGGCGTCGACCGCCTGGCGATGCTCCGCTACGACATCGACGACATCCGCATCCTGTACGAAAACGACCTGCGTTTCCTGCGCCAGTTCTAAATCCGAACGCGGCTGCAACAGCTTTTCTGCGGCCGCCGATACGACCCGACATGCTGATCTCCCTTTCCTGGCTCCGCGATTATGTTGACGCGCCGATTTCGGCGGATGACCTGGCCGACCGTATTACGATGGCCGGCCTCGAAGTCGAAGAACTGAGCCACATCGGCACTGATTTCGACGGCATCGTCATCGGCCGTGTGGATGATGTGCGCAAACATCCCAACGCTGATCGCCTGTCTGTCTGCCGCGTTGATGTGGGTGGGGATGAACCGCTTAGCATCGTATGCGGTGCACCAAATGTGGCTGAAGGGCAGCGCGTGCCGGTCGCGATGGTTGGCGCCGAGTTGATGATTCCATCAAAGGACGGCAACGGGCCGGCGCAGCCATTCAAGATTGGCAAGCGGAAGATGCGCGGCGAGGTCTCCGAAGGGATGATCTGTTCGGAATGGGAGCTCGGCCTGTCGGAAAATCACGAAGGCATTCTGGTTCTCCCGGAAGACGCACCGATTGGGAAGCCGTTCGGTGAGTATCAGGTAAGCCGCGGCGCGCCTGCGGCCGACACCGTGATCGAGATCGCCGTCACACCCAACCGTCCCGACGCAACGAGTCATTTCGGCGTCGCGCGAGACGT
>CAZRTY010000001.1:42240-50678 GCA_964603055.1 uncultured Rhodothermales bacterium
CCGTCACACCCAACCGTCCCGACGCAACGAGTCATTTCGGCGTCGCGCGAGACGTAGCGGCGCTGACGGGCTCACGGTTCGAGCGCCCAGAAGTTGAGCCTATTCCATCGGCGTCTGACGCTCCCGTTAGCATCTCGATCGATGCACCGGAAGCATGTCGCCGGTACGTGGGCATCGTCGTTCGGGGCCTGTCAGTTGCAGAATCGCCCGAATGGCTGAAGCACCGCCTGACGGCGATTGGTCTCCGCCCTCTCAATAACGTGGTCGACATAACGAACTATGTCATGTTCGAGTGCGGGCAGCCGCTTCACGCGTTTGATCTGGCGCAGCTGAAGGGGCCTGAGATTCGCGTTCGCCTGAGCGATGGCGAAGAATCGTTCACTACACTTGATTCGCGGACGCACCAGTTGCCCGAAGGCGCGCTGCTAATCTGCGATGCCGAGCGGCCGGTTGCGCTTGCCGGCATCATGGGTGGCGAGAACTCCGAGGTGTCTGACGAAACCGTCGACATCCTCATCGAAAGCGCCTACTTCGACCCGTCTGTAGTGAGACGCACGGCAAAGCGGCTCGGCATTCAGTCCGATTCGTCCTACCGCTTCGAGCGTGGGATCGATTCCAGCGGCCAGGTCTGGGCGGCCACGCGCGCGGCACGACTCATTCAGGAGCTCGCCGGCGGTACGATCGACGGCGGCGTCATTGACATCCACCCAAACCCCGTACCTGAGCGCCGTGTGTCGCTCCGGCCCGAGCGCGTCGCGAAACTGCTGGGCATCGAGATCTCGACGGACGTGATGATCGAGCTGTTGACATCGATCGGCTTCGGTGTGGAGCAGAGAGACGGAATGCTCGAGTGCGTGGTGCCACCATTCCGGCCCGACGTCGAGCGGGAGGTCGATCTCATCGAGGAGGTCGCGCGCCTGTACGGCTACGACCGCATGCCCGAGCCTGCTCACTCGCGGCTTCCGAACATCGTGCCGACGGAGGAGCCGGCGGCGCGGAGCCGCAGAGAAGTCATGCGCCGCCTCGCCGCGCTGGGCTTCCACGAAGTACACACCAACAGCATGCTGCGCCGCGACACGGCCGAGCGCTATGCGCCTCCGTTCGCCGGCGATGCCGCGTCCGTCGTCGAAACGCTGAACCCGATCTCACGCGAGATGTCCACGCTCCGGCCATCATTGCTTCCGGGCGTGCTGCAAGTGACGTCCTTCAACGAGCATCACGGACTCAGCGGTCTCGCATTTTTCGAGTTCGGGCACGTCTTCTCGCGTTCAAATGCCGATGACAATATCATCCGCGGCTATCGCGAGCGCGATCATCTATTGATCTTGGCGACGGGCCCTGTCGACGAGGTAAGCTGGAACAGCAAGGCGCGGAACGCTGACTTCTACGATGCGAAGGGAATCGTCGACTTGGTCGCTGAGGTGCTGGGGATTTCGGACGTCACCTACGAGGTCGGCACCGAGAATATTGGCATCAGCGATTCATACGTCCGCGTTACGGTGGGAGGTCAATGGATCGGATACGTTGGAGTCCTGCTGCCGGCCATCGCCACCGAGTACGACCTCGATTCCGACGTGGTCTTTGCCGAGCTCGACTGGCAGTCGCTCACCGACGCAAGCAACCTTGAGCGGACGTTCAATGCCATCCCCCGCTATCCTACCTCAGTTCGCGACCTCGCCATCACCGTCGGCCGCGACCAGGCGGCCGGCCTCCTGCTCGACGCCATCCGCGAATCGGCAGGACCGTTGCTGCGGGATGTGACGCTGTTCGATTTATACGAAGGAGACCGGATCGCCGATGACAAAAGGAGTCTGGCATTCTCTCTTGTCTTTGGGGCCGATCGTACGCTCACCGATTCCGAAGTAGACGCCGCCGTCGAAGCCGTAAGCCGATCCCTGAAAGACCGTTACGGTGCTGACTTAAGGCGATAGTTTAATATATTGACATCCCTTCCCGGGCAATTACAGGAGGGAGTAGAGCCGCATCTTGAACGAGAGGCCGTTGCGCGCCAGTGATTTCCGCGCCAACGAAGATGCGGAATAGGACGCACATCATCATTCGCAACAGCGGCGTACCGCTACGCACGGACGCGCGCCTTTAACATGCCGCAGCCGACAGATCGCAGCACCCAGACCGGCGAGCCTGCCGGAGCAGTGCAGGCCGGCAATATCAACGACCTCCCCTCGTGGCAGCGGCTACGTGTACGGATCCAGGAAGCCGTGCGTGGCCTTGAATCGTTGCGCGAGGAAAATGAGGCCTTGCGGCGCAGGATCGCCGAGCTCGAACTGCATGTCGAGGCAACTTCCAAGCTTCCGGCAGCCCTGGCTTCGGATCGCGATCCTGAGGAACTGAAGCAGACGCTCGACTCCTTCATCGAAACCATCGACCGCTTCATACAGCGCCCCTGACGATGTCGCATACGCTGAGTGTTTCGATACTCGACCGCGAGTACCGCCTGCGCGTCAACCGCGAAGAAGACGCCGAGCTGACGGCTCGCATCGCCGAATACGTCGATCAGAAAATGCGTGCGTTCCGTCAGGCACACCCCGACCGCCCGGAAGCGACGACGGCCGTCATCACCGCACTGGCCATCGCAGAGGATCTGTTTCTCGAGCGCGAACGGGTAGAACGCATGCTCGACTCTTTCGATCACGAAGCGAGCCGAGCCGCGGACGACCTCGAAGAGGCACTCGAATCGACGAGTCTCTTCGGTGGAATGTTCACGGAACAGGCCTGAGCAGCCACCTATATAAGACCTTGCTTCGGCAAAAGAGGCCTCACGGTCTCGCCGGAGCATTTCTCATGTTGCCTGTGGCTTTTGCATAAAAGAACCTGACGGTTATGCAATCGGGCGCCACCCTTCGGATCCGGCCAACAGGCCTCATCCCGACTTGTCGGGATTCGTCTTCGGACGGACAGTGGACGTTGAAAGGATGCGAGCGGCACCCACTGTGGTATGTAAGGAGAGGTTCTTATATCCAGCTGCTGCAGGTAGCATGAGGCCCTTTCGAGCCCCGGCGGTTTTCTTTACGAACCGACCGGGGCTTTTTGCTGTTTATTCCTTTGGTCGGATAACCTATCATCCGAGACACGGCTTCGGCCGTTTGGCCGGTAGTGCGCCACGAAGACGCCTCCCGGTCCTCAACGTAGCTTAATAGAAGACATATGGATGCAACTACGGTTATTGTGATAGCCGTAGCGGCGCTTGGTGCCGGCATCGCCATCGATAGAGTCCTCCTTGCCCGTGTAGGACGATCCGTTCTGGAACGGGCGCGTGAGGACGCGAAACGCATCTCCAACGATGCAAAACGTGAAGCTGAACTACAGCGTGAAGCCTATCGAAGAGAGGTTGAAGCTGAACTCGCAGGAACGCGGGCAACGCTCGACCGAGACGTCCAGGAGCACCAACGGGCCGTACGACGGCATAAAGAGAAGCTCGATCGCAGACTCGAAAAACTAAATCGCCGGGCACAGCGGATTCAGGAACGGGAGCGTCTGCTCCAACAAGCCACGGATGCGGTCAATACCATCACCCACGAAGCGCAGCGTAGCCATCAGAAGGCGCACGCACTGCAACGGGACGCCGAGGCCGTGTCCGCCGAGCTCGTCAAGCTCGAGGGTCAGCTCGTGGCGCGTGCGCAAAACCTGAACGAACAACAGCATCGGCTCGAGGCCGAGGCGGCGGAAATCGAGACGCTCAAAGCCGAGCAAATCAGACGGCTCGAGCAAGTTACGCGGATGTCTCCGCGAGAGGCGCGCGAGGCGCTGATCGAGAAGTTTACCGACGAAGCTCGGCTCGAAGCGTCATCCGCCATCAAGGAAATCCGCGACGAAGCACGGCTCCGCGCCAACCGCGACGCACGCAAGATCATCCTCACGGCGATCCAGCGGACCGCGGCCAGCCATGCCATCGAGAACACCGTCTCCGTCGTCAACATCCAGAACGACGAGATGAAGGGCCGCATTATCGGGCGTGAGGGTCGCAACATCCGCGCGTTTGAGGCGGCCACGGGCATCGAGGTGATCGTTGATGACACACCGGAGGCCGTCATCCTTTCGGGCTTTGACCCCGTTCGACGAGAGGTCGCCCGCCTGTCCCTCATCAAACTCGTCCAGGACGGCAGGATTCATCCGGCGCGAATCGAGGAGGTGGTGAACAAGGTGGGCGAGGAGATGGAGGAGGAGATCATCGAGACGGGCGAACGCACCGCCATCGACCTCAACCTTCACGGACTGCATCCCGAACTCATCCGACTGGTCGGACGGATGCGCTACCGTGCGAGCTACGGCCAGAACCTGCTGGCTCACTCGATCGAAACCGCACGCATCGCCTCGCTGGTCGCCGCCGAGCTTAATCTGGACGTCGACAAAGCGCGGCGCGCGGGCCTCTTGCACGACATCGGCAAGGTCGTCGAAGAAGACATCGAGAACCCCCACGCCATCGTGGGCATGGAGTATTGCCGGAAGTACAAGGAAGACGCCGAGGTCTGCAACGCCGTTGGTGCGCACCACGACGAGATCGAGATGACCTCGCTGATCGCGCCGATCGTGCAGGCGGCCGACGCCATCTCAGGTGCCCGCCCGGGCGCACGTCGTGAGGCGCTGGATGCCTACATCAAACGGCTTGAGAAGCTCGAGGAAGTCGCCGGCTCGTTCAATGGCGTCGAACGCGTGTATGCCATCCAGGCCGGACGAGAAATCCGCGTGCTGGTCAATCACGACCTCGTCTCCGACACCCACGCCGAACAACTCGCCGGCGATATCTCAAACCGTATTCAGCGCGAGATGCAGTATCCCGGCCAGATCAAGGTCACAGTCATTCGGGAGGTCCGCTCGGTGGCGTACGCCAAATAAGTCATTGGCCGTACCGCCACCAGCGCGTCCCTTCCCTAATTAATCCCGCATCAACCGCTTGTACTTGATGCGCTGCGGCTGGTCGTCGATGCCCAGCACATCGCGGCGATATTCGGCGTACTGTGAGTAGTTGCCGTCGAACCAGCGCACAACGCTCTCGCCTTCGAACGCAAGGATGTGGGTGGCGATTCGGTCGAGGAACCAGCGGTCGTGCGAGATCACGACGGCGCAACCTGCGAACTCGGCCAGCGCCTCTTCGAGCGCACGCAGTGTGTTCACATCGAGGTCGTTCGTCGGCTCGTCAAGAAGCAAAACGTTCGCCTCTTCCTTCAGCATCTTGGCCAGGTGAACGCGGTTGCGCTCCCCGCCAGACAGCTTGTCCGTGAGTTTCTGCTGATCGCTGCCCGTGAAGTTGAAGCGGCCCACGTACGCGCGCGAGTTGATCTCCCGATTCCCCAGGCGGAGTATCTCGTGGCCACCAGAGATCTCCTGCCACACGGTTTTGTCGGCGTCGAGCGGACGGTCCTGGTCAACGTATCCAAGCTTCACCGTCGAACCCACATTGAACGAGCCGTCGTCGGGCTGCTCCTGGCCGGTAATCATGCGGAAGAGCGTCGTCTTACCGGCACCGTTCGGTCCGATCACGCCAACGATTCCTCCCGGCGGAAGCGAGAAGTCGAGGTCCGAAAACAGCAGCTTGTCGCCGAACGCCTTCGAGATCCCCTTCGCCTCAATCACCAGATCCCCGAGGCGCGGTCCGGGCGGTATCGGGATCTCCACGTCTTCGTCGCGCTTCGACTGCTGCTTCGCCAGCATCTCCTCGTACGCGGCGATACGCGCCTTACTCTTGGCGTGACGGCCTTTGGGCGACTGCCGGATCCACTCCAACTCCCGCGCAAGAGCTTTCTGCCGCTTCGACTCCTGCCTCTCCTCCACCGCCAGCCGCGCCTGCTTTTGCTCCAGCCACGACGAGTAATTCCCTTTGAACGGAATGCCCTCTCCACGGTCGAGCTCCAGGATCCATCCCGCCACGTTGTCCAGGAAGTAGCGGTCGTGCGTCACCGCGATGACCGTGCCCTCATAACGTGCCAGATGCTGCTCAAGCCACGCGACGGATTCCGCATCGAGGTGGTTCGTCGGCTCGTCAAGCAGCAGCACATCCGGCTGCTGAAGCAGCAGGCGGCACAGCGCCACACGCCTCCGCTCACCACCAGACAGCACCGAAATCGGCGTCTCCGGCGGAGGTGTCCGCAGCGCATCCATCGCCATCTCGAGCTTGCTGTCGATGTCCCACGCGTCGAGCCGATCAATCTTCTCCTGAAGCTTGCCTTGCTCCTCCATCAGCTTCTCGTAGTCGGCATCCGGATCGGAGTAAGCTTCACTGACCGCCTCGTACCGCCGAACCAGCTCAACGGTCTCACGCGCGCCCTCCTCAACGATGTCGCGCACCGTCTTCTCCGGGTCCAGCTCCGGCTCCTGCGGCAGATATCCAAACGTGATTCCTTTCTGCGCCTGGATCTTGCCCAGGTAATCCTGATCCAGCCCAGCGATGATCCGCAGCAGCGTACTCTTACCGGCGCCGTTCAGACCAAGCACACCAATCTTGGCGCCGTAGTAAAAGGATAAATAAATGTCTTTTAGCACCTGATGGTTGGGCTTGTAAACCTTGCCCACACCCACCATCGAAAAAATAATCTTCTGATCGCTCACGTTATTACGTCTGCTCGAGTTACGGGGGAAGCCCTGAGTAGCTTTACGCGGCCAAAATGTTCTGAGCGCCCCAATAATTCGGAGTAAGATTGCAGGTCTGCGCCAACTGCCTCGCTCATGTCGATGCGCAACATCAGTCCACAAGCTAATTGTTTGTGGGAAGAACCGGGTTCGGCCCCGCCGAGGTTCACCAACCTCAAGCCGGGACGTCATGAAGCCGGCGCTTCGTTCGCATGCTCTTACGTCCACCGCCCGGACGCATAGAAACACGCGCATAGAATCATGCGCATAGCATAAGCGCCCGCCTGCCCTCGACGTTCACCGGGTGCGCTTACCTTAAACCGCACGTCATCAATCCCCGCTAATCATCAATCCAAGCTAAGTCCCTGACTATGCACATCGGAGTCTACTGCGCATCCAGCAATCACGTCGCCGATCGATTCATTGACGAGGCGGAGGTGCTTGGTCGCCTGATCGCAGAACGCAATGACACGCTCGTTTACGGCGGCGGGCAGGTGGGGCTCATGGGCGTCGTTGCGCGCTCGGTTCATGAGCACGGGGGCACCGTTATCGGGGCCATCCCTCAAGCCCTCAAAGACCGCGAAGGAATCGCGTACGGTATCGCCGATGAGCTACACGTCACGGAGACGATGCAGCAGCGCAAAGCGATCATCTTCACCCGTGCCGATGCATTCATCGTGCTCCCGGGCGGCTTCGGCACGCTCGAGGAGCTCACCGAAGTACTCACGCTGAGACAGCTCGGCTATCACGACAAATCGATCGCCGTCGTCAACGTGGACGGCTTTTTCGACCCGCTGATCGAGTTGTTCGAGCACTTCTTCGACCAGGGAATGGCACACGAGCGCTACCGCGGGCTCTACCGCGTCGTCGATTCCTCGGACGCCGCACTCAACTACATTCACAATATGAGCTCTCGCGCGAGGGCGGTGTAGCCGCTACGGCGTGCTCGTGTTAGACGGCCCAACGGGCTCACTGCCTGTGCCGCCGGCCACCGAGCGCTCTGCGCCGCGCATACCGGGGTTCACCGCGTACTCGTATTGCACGTTGACCGCAGCCTCGCCATCACCATCGGAGTCGATCGCCTGAACGCTGTAAATGCTCACGTTCGATTCACGAACAGCAGGATTGGCAAAGAACTTCTCCACCTGCTGCATGATCGCCCCGTAGAGTTCGGGGTTCTTCTCCTCCAGGTCGCGGCTGCCCGCATCAGGTTCTTCAATCAGGTTGAGCGAAAGCTCGATGCCACTTCCGTTCGAATAGTGCCCGACCAACTCCCGTATTCCGTCCTCCAAACTGCGGCGAGCTTCATCCAGCTCGAGCGCGATATCGTCCTTACCAGCCATGTGTCTATCTGCATTTTGGTTCGTCTTCAGACGTTCGATGCAGAGATCGGCGGGAAAGTGCCGAGGCGGACAGAGGAGTTACACGACTTCGGATGAACCGGTTACGGTGACCGGCAGCATATTCTACCGCACCACCTTATGCCACACCGTTAATGCGCTCGACAAGCTCGAAGTTTGGCTCAACGTCGGTCTCGATATACTTCGAGTGCATCAGACGAGCGACCGCCATGTAGTTCGGCGCGAAGGTCAGCTCATCGCCCACGCGGTAGAGGTAACGCGCGTCCGTGACATCATAGACGGTCATATCCGACGTGGTGCCGGCGAAGTGGACATCCGGGTCGACGGGCGTGAGGTCGTCGACGTCAACATCGAGCAGGCCAAAGTCGACGATGCAGCGGCGCATCGTATCGGCCTCATCGGGCGGATCCGCCACCTGGCCAATCGCGGCTTCGCTCACCACGCCATCCGGCGTTGTAGCCTTGGTGCCGGTCTCGATGATGTTCGCCGAGA
>CAZRTY010000001.1:50778-57401 GCA_964603055.1 uncultured Rhodothermales bacterium
ACCACGCCATCCGGCGTTGTAGCCTTGGTGCCGGTCTCGATGATGTTCGCCGAGAACTCAAAGGCATCCGTTGAGAGGTCCTGAAAACGCTCACCATCCAGCGGAGACGTGCCGAAAAAGGCACCCTCCCCGATCCGCAAATGATTGATGCCGGCAGGCCATTTGGGCGTGCCGATCAGCGGCAGCGCGATCGAGCTCGAGCCCGACACCAGCGGAATCCGCTGATCGAACTTCGACTCGAGTAGCTGCTTGTACAGACTGAGTTGGATGAGCTTGTCGTAGTTCGGCTCGATGCCGTGCATACAGCCGAGGTTCGTGCCGATGCCGATGACTTCAATGTGCGGCAGGTCAAAAACCTCCTCGTAGAACCGGAGGATGTTCTCGCGAATGATGCCTTCGCGCAATTCGCCCATTTCGATCATGACGATGATCTTATGGACGATGCCGCGGCGCTCGGCCGCGTCATTGAGCGCGCGGACCGTGGTGCGACTCGAGTTGACCGAGACATCTGCACATTCCACGACTTCGTCCACCAACTCGATCGCCGGCGGCTTCAGGTACATCGTGCGGACGTCCGGCCTGACCTCCTTCATCGCGTGGAGACCCGACATACGGGCGTCGGCTATCGAGTGGACGTTGTCAAATGCATCCGACTCGAGCAGATGCTGCAAGACATCATTATCGCCGCTTAGCACCTTGGCGACGAGCGTCCATTGGACGTTGTGCTCGCTCAGAAAAGCGCTCAGCTTTCGGACGTTTCGGAGAATGCGCTCGGGGTGAACGCGTAATCGGGCCATGATAATGGCGGGGCGGATGAGGAATAACTATCGATGGAGCCGCATCTCGGCATACTTTGTCGTAAAGCCAAGACGTTCGTACAAGCGCCGTGCCGGATTGTCGTACTCGACGTGCAGCGCGACATCTCCGTGGCACGTCTCGCGCATGGCGTTCATCAACTGGGTGCCGATGCCGTGTCCACGATGCGCGGCGTCTACAGCAACGTACACCAGGATATGCTCGGGGATGAAGCTGCCCATTCCGGTGTCGATGACGACCATCGCACCGGCAAGTTCGCCGCCCATCATCGCGGCGAGAAGAAAGCCGCCTTTACCCTCTGCGGTTGAGAAGGCGTAGTCTATCGCGGCTGAAATGTCCTCGGGCGGATCGCCGTAGCAATCGAGATGCGTCACGAGGAAGTCGATGAAGTCGGCACGCGAAACACCGCGTGGAAATCCGTCTTCAGACGTGACTGTGAGGATGGCTGGGGTTACGGAAGGATTAGGCTCTGTTGCAATTTGCACAGGGGAAGAGTTGGTCTGTTCGCGTTCTTACGCAGTCCATTACAAAGCATCGGCCGCGATGCTGTTGCATTAAGCCTTCGTGATTATTGGGATTTAAGGGCCAGTTCTGGAAAAATTGCGTTACGGCGGGACTAAAGGCAAGACATTTGTGTCGGGCCGGCAGCACCCGGATATTATCGCGCCTTGAATCTCCCGTTTCCTGCCATATCGAATCCTATTTATGATCGAGCCCTGGCTCTTGCGTTCCTCCGAAGTACGCGGTGACTATCGAGTCTTCCGCGTTCGAGAAGACGTCAGCATTTCGCCTGAAACCGGGCAGCCGCACACCTTTTCGGTCATTGAGGCGTCAAGCTGGGTCAATATCATCCCGATCACGCAGGACGGCAACGTGGTGATGATCCGCCAGTATCGGCATGGCGTGCGCCAGACCACGCTCGAGGTGCCGGGCGGTATCGTCGATGACGGCGAATCGCCGCGCGAGGCCGCCATCCGCGAGATGCTGGAGGAGACGGGCTACGTTGTCGACGACGCAGATGTTAGCGAACTCGGCAGTGTGGCACCCAACCCGGCCATCCTCAACAATACGTGCTACAGCTTCGTCGCCCGCGGCGTACGGAGGGAAGCTCCGCAGCAGCTCGACGGCACTGAGATTATCGAAGTGGTGGAAGTGCCACTGGAAGACATCCCGCACAAAATTTTAAGCGGCGAAATTACGCACTCACTCGTCGTATGCGCCTTCCACCTGATGTCGATCCTGCGAGACTGAACCCGAGCGCGTTAACCCCGAGTTCGCGAAACTGAAGCCACTTGCCGGGGGTTCGACGGGCTAATCTAATGTGGTCTACATGTACGACGTTATCATTATCGGGGCAGGTCCGGTTGGGCTGGCGGCCGCTATCGAAGTCAAGCGAGCCGGCATGAACGGAGTCATCGTCGAGAAGGGCGGCATCGTCAATTCGCTGATCGGATATCCGTCGCAGATGGAGTTCTTCTCGACGCCCGACCTCCTCGAAATCGGTGGCTACCCGTTCACATGCAACGGCTACAAACCCACGCGTGAGGAAGGCATCGAGTACTATCGCAAAGTGGCGGATCGCGAAGGCCTCACCTATCGCCTGTACGAACGAGTGGAGCGCCTCGACGGTGAAGACGGCGCGTTTGAGGTACACACCGACAAGGACATTTTGCGCGCCCGCAAGGTGATTGTGGCGACCGGGTTTTTTGACGTTCCGAATCCGCTCGACGTACCGGGAAGCGATCTACCTAAAGTCACGCAGTACTTCAAGGAGCCGTATCCCTATGCGGGACAGGACGTGGTCGTGATCGGAGCGAAGAACTCCGCCGCCAAGGCAGCGCTCGCCTGCTATCGCCACGGAGCGCGTGTGACGATGCTCGTTCGGGGGCCGGCGATCTCGGAGAAGGTGAAGTACTGGATCAAGCCTGACCTCGAGAATCGAATTGCGGAAGGAAGCATCCGTGCGGTATTCAACGCACGCGTGAAGGAGATCACGCCGACTTCGGTGATGTACACGGATGCCGACGGTGCGTATGAAATCGATAACGACTGGGTGCTCGCCCTGACGGGCTACCGGCCGAACTACGGCTTCCTCGAGAACATGGGCATTGAGTTCGGCGGCGAACGCCTGACGCCAAGCTTCGATGCTGAATCCCATGAAACCAACCGGCGCGGCGTGTATCTGGCCGGCACGGTGTGCGGCGGACTCGACACAAGCCGCTGGTTCATCGAGAACGGCCGCGATCATGCCCGCGTCATCGCGAGTCACATCAGCGAACACCTCGAAGTCGCCGTAAACGTGTGAGCCGCACAGCCATGCCGCAAGCGTAAGTCCGTCTCTACAGATTCTCTACTGGATCTGCTTTCGGATCCCAGCCTAAAAGTCGTTTATTACCGTTCGACCTCCGCCTTCCACCCTCTGAGTTCTATTCGATGTTAGGAACGATCGGGCATCTGGCCATCCTTCTTGGATGGGTCGCGTGTGGCCTAAGTATTTTCGCCTACTACCAGACGGCACAGACGGAGTCGATCGTCTGGCGGCGCGTGGGCCGCAGCAGTTGGTATGTGATGGGAGCCGCATCACTCGCCGCCTCTGGCATCCTGATGCACCTCATCATGTCGCACCAGTTCCAGTACGCGTATGTGTACTCGAACACGTCGCTCGATCTGCCCACCGTCTTTTTGTTTTCGTCATTCTGGGCCGGCCAGGAAGGCTCGTTCCTCCTCTGGATCCTTCTGACGGCGCTCATCGGGACCAGCGTTGTCCTCTTCGAGAAACGCTACGAAGCACCGGTGATGGCGATCGTCGCGCTGTCGCAGTTTTTCTTGCTGTCGATGGTCGTCGGACTGAAGCTGGGCACGCTCAGCATTGGTTCGTCTCCGTTTACCACACTCGCTGAGCGCTTCCCCGATGCGGCAATGCTGCAGGTGCCGGGCTTCGTACCGGCCGACGGTTCGGGTCTGAACGACCTTCTGCAGAATTACTGGATGGCCATCCACCCGCCGATGCTGTTTGTGGGATTTGCGTCGATGGTGGTGCCGTTCGCTTTCGCCATTACCGCACTCTGGAAGCGCCAGTACACGCAGTGGGTTCGGGCGGCGCTGCCATGGACGATCTTCGCCGTGCTCGTGCTCGGCGTGGGTATTGCGCTGGGCGGTTATTGGGCCTACATCACGCTTTCATTCGGTGGCTACTGGGCCTGGGACCCGGTGGAAAACTCATCGCTCGTGCCGTGGCTCGTTGGCGTGGCGGCGTTCCACGCGATGATCATCCAGAAGAAAAGCGGCCAGGGGCACAAGGCAGCCCTGATCTTCAGCATCCTCGCGTACATGCTGGTGATCTACAGCACGTTCTTGACGCGGAGCGGCATCCTGGGCGACGTCTCGGTCCACTCGTTCGTCGACCTCGGCCTGCACAACCAGCTCCTCATCTGGATCCTGGTGCTCGGAATCATGGGCTTTGGATTGTATGCCGCCCGATTCCGCGAGCTGCCACGGCCCGATGCCGAGCCCAACATCCTCTCGCGCGAGTTCATGATCTTCTCGGGCGCCGTGCTGCTGGCCGCGCTCGCAGCCGTCATCCTCGTGGGCACCAGCGCACCAATCCTCGGTCGCATCTTCCGCTCGAATCCGTCCGCCGTGCCGATCGAGTTCTACAACAAGTGGACGCTCCCACTGGCGCTGGGCTTCGTGTTTCTCGCGGGCCTGGGCCAGCTCTTCTGGTGGAATAAGATGAGCGTTGCGAACGTGAACCGCATCCTCATCAAACCGCTCACGCTGGCACTGGCAAGCACGGTGCTCATCCTTGCGCTGACGCCGTTCATCGAACGCACCATCGATCTCGACGCACT
This sequence comes from uncultured Rhodothermales bacterium, assembly GCA_964603055.1. Classification (GTDB taxonomy): domain Bacteria; phylum Bacteroidota; class Rhodothermia; order Rhodothermales; family CAZKDQ01; genus CAZRTY01. Next base: position 55,446 of record CAZRTY010000001.1, read on the forward strand.
GGAGGCACGGGCGGAGGTCACGCGGATGGCGGAGGCCGGTTTGCTGTCGGGCTTTGGTGACTTCTGGGCCCTCTACGGAACGGGACTGCAGATGCTGTTGCTCATCTTTATGTCCTTCTTCGCGCTTTATGGCAACGGTATCGTGCTACTTCGCATCGCGCGAGGCAACTTGAAACTAGCCGGCGGCGCCCTGTCTCACGTCGGATTTGCGCTACTTGTCCTTGGGACGGTCTCCAGTAGTGGCTTCAGTACGCCGATCGTCCGTTCGGGTGGTGTGTTGATCGGAGAGAACCGCGACAACTTTGTGCTGACGCGGTCGGAGACGCGTTCGGTGGGGAATTACGATGTCACGTATCGAGGGAAGGATTTCAACGAGCTGGGCCGCCCCGAGTATGTCCTCGACTTTGTGGACCATCGCGGGCGCGAGTTCACGATGAAGCCCGTGGTCTACTTATCGAATCAGGACCAGTGGATCCAGCATCCGGATCTGAAGCTCTATTTCGAGAAGGACATCTACGTGGCGGTCACGCCAAATCTGATGTTCGAGACGGAAGAGGAGCGTCAGATGAAGGGAGGTTCGCTGTCGCTGGCACCGGGCGACTCAACGGTGATCGGCAATACGCAGTACTCGGTGAGCCTGCGCGGCTTTGAGACGACGGTGAACTCCGATCTCGTCCCGCCCGAAACCGAGATTGCCGTTGCCGCCGTGCTTGATGTCGTTGACCTGCAGTCAAATACGCGGCGCGAGCTGCGGCCGATCTACCTGATCATGCAGGATCGCACGCAGCAGTACATCCAGAACCGCGTGCGCGACTGGGACTTCGCCGTGACGTTTGCCGGCCTCGACATCGAGACAGGCCAGGCCAACTTCGTGTTTGAGGGCGTGGAGGTCATGCCCGAAGACTGGATCGTCGTTCAGGCGTCAGAGAAGCCGCTGATCAATGTGTTGTGGATCGGCTTCATCATCATGAGCGTGGGGATGGTGGTCTCCACCGTGCGCCGGGGCCAGGAACTGCGATTCAGCCGGCGCCGGCGCCTCGGTGCGTGAGCGCCAGGGTGGCGGTCACATGATGTCGACGTCGATCGTCAAGCCGTCGGCTTCGATCTGGATGATGCGGTTCTCGTTCGCGAGCCGGTAATCCGTCACAGATTCGGGCAACGCCTCGCGGGGTGTGTTCATGTGGAAGAGCATGTCGGCCAGCACATTCCAGTCCTCGAACGTAAGGTGCACGGTTGCGCGCCCATCCTCCTCGACCATCGGTGCGTAGCTGAGCACACGCTCGAGATGGTGCATCCCCATCTTCATGTGTAGATTGAGGTCCATCGTAATCGCTTATTTAAAGAGTGGTTATCGACCTTACGGTTGAATATCAACGTCCGGGGCCTGGGAACGACTCGAACAGGTCACGGCGTGCAGGCACCGCCGGCCACGCTGAATGCAGAGCTGGTCGATCGTTCAACGGCCCGATACGTGCCGCGAACGAGCCCCACCACACAGCGTTCCACCTTATCCCCTCCTTCAGAATCCACGATGCGCGTTTATCTCGATTATCTCCGGCACATCCTCGATCACGGGGTAGAGAAGCAGGATCGGACAGGCACCGGCACGCGGAGCGTCTTCGGGTATCAGATGCGATTCAACCTGCAGGACGGATTTCCGCTCATCACCACGAAGAAGCTGCACATCCGGAGCATCATTCATGAGCTGCTCTGGTTTCTGAACGGCGACACGAACATCCGCTATCTCAAAGAGAACGGTGTGTCGATCTGGGACGAATGGGCGGATGAAGATGGCGATCTCGGCCCCATCTACGGCAAACAATGGCGCCGATGGGAGACGCCCGACGGCCGCGTGATCGACCAGATGCAGACGATCGTGGATACGATCCGTACGAACCCTGATTCGCGACGGATGATCGTCAGCGCCTGGAACGTTGGCCAGCTTGATGAGATGGC
>CAZRTY010000002.1:0-44673 GCA_964603055.1 uncultured Rhodothermales bacterium
CCGGCGCACGAAGGAGCTCATTAAGCACATCGAGACCGAGGTAGTATGAGTTCGGCGGCCATGGAACGAGAATCGGTTCGGGTGCGCAATACGGAGCCGCGCGATTTCGCCCGTATCACGGCCATCTCGCAGAAAGTCTATCCAAGCGACGAGCCCTGGCTGCCTAAACACCTCGAGGTCCATCTCGACGTCTTTCCGGAAGGACAATTCGTCGCCGTCGATGCCGATGACGACGTGGTGGGAATGGCGGCGAGCCTCATCATCTCGTGGGATGATTATGACCGGCTCGACAACTACGATGAACTCACCGATAGCGGCTACTTCAACAACCACGATCCTTCGGGACGAACGCTATACGGCGCCGAGGTGATGGTTGACCCTGATCATCGACGCCGCGGCATCGGCTCTCTCATTTACGATTCACGCCGGAATCTTGTCGAGGAGATGGGATTGCTGCGGATCCGCGCCGGCGCCAGGCTACCGGGCTACGCGGCTGTAGCGGAACAACTGTCTCCGCGCGATTACGTCAACGAGGTGATTCGCGGCGAGCGAGACGATCCGACGTTGTCTTTTCAAATCAGGCACGGATTCAAGGTGCTCGCGGTCATCCCACGCTATCTCACGCACGATCCTCGGAGCCGCAACTACGCCGCGCTGATCGAATGGCTGAACCGCAAGGTGGCTTCTAACGAAGAAGCGGAGCGCCATGACGCGGCGATGGCGCAGGCCGGTCGTCCTTGACCACTCAGTTGCCCGTGAGCAATAAGCAACAACCCCGCATAAACCCATGCCGCGCCGCGACCATCGCGCAGCACGGCATCAATCACGAGCCCCACGTCTTACTTGTAGCGGTAAACGATACGGCCCTTCGTCAAATCGTACGGAGACATCTCGACGTCAACACGGTCTCCAGGGAGGATTCGGATAAAGTACTTCCTCATCTTGCCCGAAAGAAGGCCGAGGATGGTATGACCGTTGTCGAGTTCCACACGGAACTGAGCGTTCGGAAGCGCCTCGGTCACGACGCCTTCCTGCTGAATCGGTTCTTGCTTTGCCATATGCTAATGCGCCTCCACGCGTCAGTGTAAACGTATCTCCACCGCATAGAGACGGCAGGTGGAGATCTCTGTCAGTCTGTTCCTACGCCGGGCGGAACTTATTTGTTCGTGGAGTTCGCTGGAAAAACGCGTTTTCCTGCGTCTCCGGCCGCTCTTACTCTACCGAGGCGCCTGGAGCCGCCAGCAAATAAAGAGCCGCCATGCGAACCGCCAGTCCGTTCGTGACCTGATTGAGGATGATGGCCCGTTCGTGATCCACGACCTCGTCCGCTAATTCGACGCCGCGGTTAACCGGGCCGGGATGCATGATCCAGAGATCCGGATGCGCATCGAGATGCCGCATCGTGATGCCGAACCGATCGTGATATTCGCGAAGACTCGGGAAGAGACCCTCGTCCTGACGTTCCATTTGGATGCGAAGGGCCATCGCCACGTCACATCCGTCCAACGCCTCGTCGAGGCGGTTGGTCACGCGAACGCCTAACTGCTCAATGCCCACCGGGATCATGGTTCGCGGGCCACAAAGGGTGACATTGGCCCCGAGCGCGCGAAGTCCGTAAATGTTGGACCGCGCCACACGGCTGTGCGTGATGTCACCGATGATCGAGACATTCAGTCCATCGAACGACTCCACCACGTCAGACATCGTCAGCATATCGAGCAGCGCCTGGGTGGGATGTTCGTGGGCGCCGTCGCCCGCGTTGAGCACAACCGCGTCAACGCAGCGGGTAAGGTAATGCGCGGCGCCGGGTGAGCGGTGCCGAATGACGGCCACGTCGACTTTCATCGCCTCGATGTTGCGCGCCGTATCCTTGAGCGACTCACCTTTCGAAACCGACGATCCCGACGACGAGAAGTTGACGACATCGGCGGAAAGCCGCTTCTCGGCCAGCTCGAAAGAGATCCGAGTGCGCGTCGATGCTTCGAAAAAGAGGTTGCACACCGTCACTCCGCGGAGAGTAGGCACCCGTTTGATGGGCCGCTCGAGTACCTCGCGAAAGTGACGTGCCGTATGCAGAATAAGCAGGATCTCGTCGGCACTGTAGGTCGACAGACCCAGCAGGTGCCGGTGATTGAGCGATGAAATGGTGGGCGAATCGGTCACCGCTACACCTGAGACTTCATTTCGTTATCTGGGTCACTGCTGCCGTCAGCCTGTGGATCGACGAGCCAGACGCCTTCGCGGTTGTCAATCTCGGCAAGACGCACACGCACTTCCTCGCCGGGAAGCGTGGGCACAAATCGACCTACAATATCGGCACGAATCGGCAGCTCTCTTCTGCCTCGATCGACCACGGCAAGCAACCGGATTGAGGCAGGGCGTCCGAGATCCATCAGAGCGTCAAGCGCGGCGCGGGCGGTTCGTCCCGTGTAAAGCACATCATCCACCAACACCAGGTGCCGGTCGGTGATATCGAATGGAATGCGCGTAACACGGATCTCCGGTTGGCGCAGCCGGCGCCTGAAGTCGTCACGGTACATCGTAGCGTCGAGAACGCCCATCGGCAGATCGATGCCGTCGGTAGCCAGAATCCGATCGTGCAACCGCTGCGCCAGATAAACGCCTCGCGTCTGCATCCCGATTAGCGCAAGCCGAGACGCATCGTCGACCGCTGGATCGAAGGCCTCAACAACCTGATGGGCCATTCGATCGAGCATCCGATCGAGATCCGACTTATCCAGTAACTGGGCCTTGACCCGATCCATCTGCGCGAAAAAGGGGGATTAACTGTTCGGCTGCTGCCGATCGATCGCCGCAAGGGCATGGGTCCGCGGCGACGTCGGCGCGCAAGATAAGCAGGAACCGACGTATCGTCACACGTTCTACTGAGGCCCGCCCAAGTATTGCCGGTTATTCATGGCCGACCGTTCTCCCGTCCTCCGCTTTCTCGACCCCGTTGCCGTATCGCGACTCGACAACATGGAGTTGCGCGCCCGCATGATTGTGGAAGGCTTTATGACGGGCCTCCACAAAAGTCCGTATCACGGCTTTTCGGTCGAGTTTGCCGAGCATCGGCCATACAACTCAGGCGATGAACTGCGCCACGTCGACTGGAAGGTGTTTGCCAAGACCGATCGATACTACGTCAAGCAGTTCGAGGAAGAGACAAACTTGCGTCACTACGTGGTGCTCGACATATCGACGTCGATGTCGTACCGCGGCGAAGATGGCCTCAGCAAGATCGAATACTCGGCATACCTTGCGGGCGGTCTGCATTATCTGATGATCAAGCAGCGCGACGCCAGCGGCTTGATCACGTTCGACGATCAACTCAGGGACGTCCTCGAGCCTCGAAGCACACGCAGTTATCTTCGCCGCATCCTACTGACGCTCGAGCAGGCCGCCGCGCGCTCAAACAAGGAACGCACCCGCACCGGCGCCGCTGCCGCACTCGGCCAGGTTGCCGAGCGAATTGGCCGCCGATCGCTCGTGGTGGTACTGACGGATCTCTTCGAGAATATCGGCGAGCACGATGATCTCCTCCGCGCACTGCGCCATCTGCGGCACCGCGGCCACGAGGTACTGGTCTTCCACATCCTCGACTCCGACACGGAACGGCGCTTCCGCTTCCCCAATGTGCCGATGATTTTTCGGGATCTGGAGACGGGAGGTGAGATCGCTCTGCAGCCGGCTCAGCTCGCCGAGCACTACCAGGAAGCCGTCGCGCACTTCTCCGAGCGATTCCGACTCCGTTGTCGCGAGCATGGCATCGACTTCGTCGAACTGGACACCGCCGCGCCCTACGATCACGCCCTGACGTCGTATCTGAACAAGCGAAGTAAGATGATGTAGACGCGCCGCGCTCACCCACCATCGTCTGGGTGTGTTGATCGAAGGCCGTTTCCTACGACCCGACCGATTCCCCTCACTCGAACACCCCGAAGGCTGTACTTTGCGCCGGTGCGAATCCTCACACCGCGTTACACGTTCGTATACGACATCGTAACCCTCCCTTCCCTTTTCATGATGAATCGTATTCTCGACGTTCGTCGCCGATTTGCAGCTTTATGCGCTGCCGCATTCGTTCTGGCTGCTGCCGCCTCGCCTTCGCTGGCTCAGGCTCCCAGCGCCGCGTTCGCCCCTACCGTCATCGACGACCCGAGCGTCGCGCAGCGATATGCGCAGACCATCACCGCCGATGAACTCGCCGCGCATCTCTACGTCTTCGCCTCTGATTATTTTGAGGGAAGAGAGGCCACGGCGCCGGGCCAGAAACTAGCCGCCAAGTACCTGGCGTCGCAGTATCGCCTCACCGGCCTGACCCCCATGGGCACATTCCAGACGGATGACGAGCGCGACTTGAAGCGCTATCTGCAGCCGTTCACCGTCTACGGCAATGAACTCGAAGCCGCAGATCTCGAGGTGATTGTGAACGGTGAGTCCGTCGCACGGACGGAGTTCGGACTCGGGCGCCACGACGGATCGTCCTACCTCATGTTCGGCACCATTCCGGACGTGCGCGCCGAGGTCGTCTTTGCCGGCTACGGCATTTCTGATGGCGCGTATGACGACTTTGCTGCGCTCTCGGATGCCGGTGTTTCAAGTGCCGGGAAGTGGCTGCTCGTTCTCGGTGGCGAGCCGACCGACGCCGAGGGTAACAGCCTGCTCAGCGAGGACGGCGAACTCACAACCTGGAGCGAGAGTCTCTGGAGCAAATTCCGCGCGGCATCCGCGTCGGGCCAAGTGCTGGGCATCTTGATTGTCGATGATCTCGGCTCGCAGCAGCAAGATCTTGCCGAGACAGCCCGCCGTCAGGCCGAAGCGCTCGAAGTCCAGGTTGGCAGCATCTCATTGTCAGTGGACGGGCCGCAGCGTGCCTTCCCGCCGGTCCACGCGATCTCATCGGAGGTCGCCAACGCCATCTTGCAGCCCACCGGCCGCAGGATCGACGACATCAAAACGGAGATCGACGCATCCTTCTCCCCCACCGTATTCGCCGTGCCGAATGTGGAGGTGAGCTCGACGATCCGCAATAAAAGCGTCCCGCTGGTGACAGAGAACGTCATCGCGGCCGTCGAAGGCGTTGACCCGGCGCTGAAGCACGAGTTCATCGTGCTCACATCCCACTACGACCACGTCGGCATCGATCCCACGCTCGATGGGGACCAGATCTTTAACGGCGCCGACGACGATGGCTCAGGCACTGTTTCGCTGCTCGAAATCGCACAGGCATTCCAGAAAGCTCGCGAAGACGGGTATGGTCCTCGTCGTTCGATTCTCTTCCTCAACGTGTCGGCCGAGGAAAAAGGATTACTTGGCTCGCGGTACTATTCTGATTTCGAGCCTGTGGTGCCGCTTGACAACACGGTGGCCAACCTCAACATCGACATGATCGGCCGGCACGACCCCACCTACCCCGGCGAGACGACCGACTATGTCTACATCATCGGCGGCAACCTCATTTCTGACGACATCCACGAGGTGAATGACAACGTCAACGAGCTACTCGCCACTGGTATCGAGCTGAGCGAGCGTTTCAACGCACCGGATGACCCGAACCAGTTCTACCGCCGCTCGGATCACTGGAACTTCGCCAAGCACAACATCCCGTTTATCTTCTACTTCACGGGAACGCACGAAGACTACCACGGCGTTGGCGATGAGCCACATAAAGTGGACTACGAGCGCATGGAGAAGATTGCGCGCCTCATCTTCGGCACCACCTGGCAACTCGCCAACCAAGATGAGCGACCGCAGGTCTCCGGGCCGGGTTTCAACTGATCCATCTGTCTCTATTCTCGAGGGGCGCGGCAACGGGCCGTGCCCCTTTTCTTTTTGATGATGTTCAGAAATAGATGATCGATCGCGTCAAACGGATCGCCGACGACACGTTCGCAGAGGTCGTGGCGCTCCGGAGGGATATTCATCAGCACCCTGAGCTCGCCACGGACGAGCATCGCACATCCGAGCGCATCGCGGCGGCACTGGGGTCACTGGGCTGCGAAGTCCACCGCAACATCGCAGGAACCGGCGTGGTCGCGATCATTCGCGGCGACCGCCCCGGACCGTCGCTGATGCTACGGGCCGACATGGATGCACTGCCGATCCTCGAGGCGACGTGCCTGCCGTTTAGCTCGAGCGTGCCGGGCGTGATGCATGCCTGTGGTCACGATGCCCATACGGCCTGCCTCGTCGGTGCGGCGGGAATTTTGGTGCGGATGAAGGAGGAACTGCATGGAACGGTTCGTCTGATTTTCCAGCCTGCGGAAGAAAAACTTCCCGGCGGCGCGCTGCCGATGATCGAGGCGGGCGCGCTCGGCGAGTTTGAAGGCGTTCAAGCGGTCGATTATGCGTTCGGACAGCACGTCCAACCCGAACTTCCAGCGGGCATGATCGGCATCCGGAGCGGCATGTATATGGCCTCTGCCGATGAGCTCTACATCACCATCCACGGCCACGGAGGTCACGCCGCCGCTCCCCACACGCTGCAAAGCGATGCCGTCGTCGTCGCGGCACACGTTATCGGCGCGCTGCAAACCGTCATCAGCCGCAACTGCCCGCCGGGCGTGCCAAGCGTCTTGTCCATCGGGAAGGTGACGGCCGACGGCGCCACGAATGTAATTCCCGAGACCGCGCGAATGGAAGGCACATTCCGTGCGATGGATGAGGAATGGCGCGCACGCGCGCACCGTATCATCGAACGCGTCGTACGTCATACCGCCGAGGCGCTAGGTGCAACGGCAACCGTGGAAATCCGCAAAGGATATCCCGCGCTCTACAATCACGAAGGGCCGTCAGCATTCGTCCGCGAAGCTGCCGTCGAATTCGTGGGTGAGGAGCATGTTGCGGACCTCGACCAGTGGTTCGCCTCCGAAGACTTCGCCTATTACCTCCAGCATGTGCCGGGCGCGTTCTATCGCCTTGGCACCGGCAACGCCGCTGCGGGCATCGATCACCCGCTCCATACCTCACGCTTTACTATCGACGAAGAAGCTTTACGCGTTGGGGCGGGCTTCCTCGCGTACCTCGCCCTCGCAGGTCAACGCCTTAACGGATGAACCCGCTCTTCGACCTCCCTCCCTTCCCCGGTTTTCGCGAAGAAGGTCTGCAGTTCATGCGGGACCTCAAACAGAATAACGAGCGCGACTGGTTCAAACCTCGTAAATCGACGTACGACGATGAACTGGTCTGGCCAATGCAATGCCTGCTCGTGCAGCTCACGCGTGAGGCTTCGGCTTCGAAGCTGCCCTACCAGGGAGATCCCGGCTCGTCGATCTTCCGCATTTATCGCGACACCCGGTTCTCGAAGAACAAACGACCGTACAAGACGCACATCGGCGCCATCTTGACGCGGACCGGGGACAGGAAGGAGCCCGGCGGCGTCTACATCCACGTAGAGCCGGGCGGCTCGTTCATCGCAGGCGGGTTCTGGAATCCGGAGCGAGATCTGCTGCTGCGATTCCGGCAGCGGATGGCTGCGTTCCCGGAGGAATTCATCGGCATCGTCGAAGATCTACGCTCGAAGGGGCTGCATGCCGAACCCGAGGAAAAACTCAAACGGATGCCCCGAGGCATCGACGCAACAGAGGATCACCCTGCGGCTGTGTACCTCAAATGGAAGTCATTCGTGGCATCGCGCAGTGTTGCGGATGACGAGCTTCAAGACCCCGCCTTTGCCGCCACCGTCTTCGCAACGATGCGAGACATGCTACCGCTGCTCGAGTACGGCTGGATGCTCGAAGGCCCGAGTGAGCCCTTCGATGAACAGCACTGATTTACGCTCGATGTGCGCTCAGTAGGCGGAGGGAGCGTTGACTGCTTCCACGCGCGAGATCTGCGGCACAGACCGCTTGAGGGCCTGCTCGATCCCCGCGCGGAGCGTCATCGTACTCATCGGGCAGGTGCCGCAAGCGCCCAGGAGTTCGAGCTCGACCACGAGGTCGGGCGTGATGTCTGTTACCCGCACCGAGCCGCCATCGGCCATGAGATAGGGCCGAATCATATCGAGCGCCTCTTCCACCTTGCGCCGCAATTCGGGATCGGCACCCGGGTTGAAATCAAGGTTCGTACTCGACATTTCGCTTGGTGTCTGGTCGACTGGTGTCTGGTTATCGTCCTGCGTCATCGAATCAGAAAATAAGGAAAGACCGACTGGCGCGTGGAGGGATAACTCGCCATATCTGAAAAAGATCGACCGGCCTCACTTGTAGAGAATCTCTACCGACTGCGTCACCGGCAGCCCTGCGTTTCGCAGCGCAACTTGCATCACAACCTCACGCGCCATCTCGGTGAATGCTGCGGCGGACGCACTGTCAGGATGCGACTCCACGGCCGGCGTGCCTTCGTCGCCCGCTTCTCGCACCAATTGCTCGATCGGGATCTCGCCCAGGAGACGAACGCCGAGCTCATCCGCGAGGCGCCGCGCACCTCCTTCCCCGAACAAGAAGTACTTGCGATCGGGCAGGTCGGGCGGGATGAAGGCCGACATATTTTCGACGATCCCCAGCACCGGTACCTGCACGTTGTCAAACATCGCAACGCCCTTGCGCGCGTCGGCCAGCGCAACTTTCTGCGGCGTCGACACAACGACGGCGCCCGTGAGCGCGACCGACTGGACGAGCGTGAGCTGGATATCTCCTGTTCCGGGAGGTAGGTCAAGCACCAGGTAGTCGAGCTCGCCCCACTCGGCATCGCCGAGGAACTGACGAACGGCGTTTGAGACCATGGGCCCGCGCCAGATGACCGCTTTATCGAGCTCCACCAGGAAGCCCATCGAGAGCAGCTTGACGCCGTACTTCTCGACAGGCACAATTTTGCGCTGCTCATTAACCCGAGGCTTGGCATCTTCGACGCCGAACATCGTCGGCACCGACGGACCGTAGATGTCGGCATCCACGAGTCCCACGTCGTATCCTTCTTTGGCGAGAGCCACAGCGAGGTTTGCCGCGACCGTGCTCTTACCGACACCGCCTTTGCCCGAGGCGACAGCGATGAGGTTCGTGGCGCCGGTGTCGATCGACTGCTTGGCACCGCCTTGAGCGCTCATCCCGAGGCCGATCATCTCGTGATCGACGTTCACATCAACCGCGATGCCTTCATAGCGATCGTTGACTGCCTTTGCGACGAGAACCTCAATTTCATCCGAGAAAGGCGCCGTAGGGTCCTTCACCATCAGCGTCATCGAGACACGATCGTCGGTCACCTTCAGATCGCGGACCATGTTGAGGGTGATGATGTCTTTCTCACGTGCGGGTTCGACGATGGTCGACAGCGCACGAATGATGTCGGTGGGTGTAGCCGGCATGGTATTGATCGGAAAGCGCGTGAGTTCGGATAAGACGCTTCAGAGAATGCACTATTTCGGATAGAGCATTCCGATTTGCGCGTTACGACGCGGCGCGGCCGTGGGTCCCACACGGCTCAGCTTTCGCCGTAACCTCAAACGGACTTAACGGCTTCAAGCAAAACCCCGTGCCTCAGGCCACCTCCGCTGATGACAACGTAATCGTAGTCCAGCACCTCCATTACGGTTTCGAGCACCAGCATGTTGGCGGAGTAAATGTCGGCGCGCCCACGCATGACGCCGGGCGATAGCGCGAGCACCTGATCGTACGGCGCCGTCAGCAGGCGTTGGGACCAGCGGTTTACGTCCGTCAGAGAAACGATGACTGCCGCATCCCTCGTCACAAGGGAGTCCGGGTCGTGGCGCTCAAGGAGGTGGCGGAAGACGGTTGTCGATCCTGATGTACCGACGAGTTCGGCGTCTGCCGGCGGCCGAAAATCGGAGACCGATTGGGCAACGAAGCGCCGGGCAGTCTCAATATCCGCGGCGGTCGGCGGCATCTCACAGAAAAACCGATCGCGGATACGAAGGGCACCCGTCGGCGTGCTGCGGACGTCCAGTTTCCACGAGTTGTCCTGCCATTGCCCCGCGGTGAGCTCGGTTGATCCACCGCCGATGTCGATCGTCACAACCGAGTTGCCGGCCGACGGCACGTCGGAGATCCCGCCAAGGAACGTGAGCCGCGCCTCTTCTTCCCCCGAAATGATCTGCAGATCGATGCCGGTATGCCGCTTGATGTCGTCGAGGACCTCCCGTGCATTCACGGCATCTCGGCTGGCACTCGTGGCAACACCGACGATCGCTTCAACACCGAGATCACGCGCCGTCTGCGCATAATGCTCCATCGCATCGCGCAGGCGCTGGTGGGCGGCCGGCGTGATGCTGCCGGTAGCGTCAACGCCTTCGCCCAATCGCACGATCGTCTCCTCATCGTGAATCACCCGGAGTCCGTCGTCCGAAACATCGGCCACGCAAAGGAGCGCCGTGTTCGTTCCAAGGTCGACCGCCGCCGCTCTCATGTCCGCTTACTTGCCACGACGGCCCACCAATCGTTTTCCGTCTTCTCGGTGTCGATCACAAATCCCGCTTTCTCCAGCGCTTTGCTCATGCGAGGCCGGTCACCCTGAAGCATCCCCGCCATAACCAGACGGCCACGCGATGTAAGCCGCTGATAAAACGAGTCAAGCAATCCGAGCAGCGCATTCAGGTTGATGTTGGCGAGGATGACGTCGTAGGGACCGACGGCAACGTCATCGATACCGCCTTCGACAATATCGATGCGGTCGGCAAATCCGTTCAGAAGTACGTTCTCGGTCGCGTTCGGGTAGGCCCATTCATCGATATCAAATCCAACGGCACGTTCGGCGCCGAGGCGCGCCGCGGCAATCGCGAGGATGCCTGTCCCAGTGCCCGCATCCATCACGATATCTCCCTCCCTCACCACATCCGGCATCAGCCGAAGCATCAGGCGGGTCGACTCGTGATAGCCGGTGCCGAAGCTCATCTTTGGATCGACTTCCAGCAGAATCTTATCGGCGTGTTCAGGTGGAAGGCTCGCCCATGTGGGCTTGATAATGAACGGCGGCACGGCTACCGGCTGCACCGTCTCCTCCCATTGAGCATTCCAATTCTGGGGATCGATAACGGTCTCGCTCATCGGCTCCTCGATGCCCTGGCTCCTCAGCCACAGCTCGATCCACTCCCGCTTCGTGCCGTCCCAGTGTCGAGCTTCGATGTATGCCTTGAGGAAGTCGTCCTCCTGCACAAAGCCTTCGAAGCCGATATCGGCGAGTTCGGCGACGAGATATTCCTGAGCATCCCCCGTCACCGGGATCTCCACTTCTATCGTTTTCATCCCCAAAATTACTGTCGTTGAATGGTGATGCCCCACGCTGACGGATCCCCCGGCTGCTCATCCTCCGAGCGGAAATCACCGTATGCATACGAATGGTCGGTCACGAAATGCGCCACGTAATCGCCGGCAGGCAGCGTCACGACACCGCGAAACATTCGATTGCGCGAATCTCCTCCGGCGTGAATCGTATTGTCGTACGTCATCTCCCAGACGGTGGCGCCATCGTCGGCGCGCTCAATCCAGCCGTAATCGAATCGGTTGACGAGCGTGATTTCGCCAAGCGCGGTGATCTGCAATGAGGCCTCCTCGCGCAATCTAAACTCTCGGCGGATGCGCTGGTCGTTGCTGAGCTCCGTAGCATCGAGCAGCACATTGCCATGTGCACGAGGCTGTGGCGGTGCGGGAGGATCAATGGAAGCTGTGGAATCCAGTTTGGAGATGTGGACTGCAGATGTGGAGTCCAGCGTGAAGACAGACACACCCCAGCGTTCGGGATGATCAGGCTTGCTGTGCCGCCAATCTCCGTGCGCATGCGAGCCGTCGGTACGATACTCGAGCCGATAATGACCCGGCTGCAAGGTGCGGAGGGCAATCTCGCGGCGGTTGTTTCGGTGTCCTCCAGCGGTAACAGCACGCTCATCCGTCATTTCCCAGACCGTTTGATAGCGCTCCAGGTCGAGGAGCGTCCCGTAGTCGTAGCGCGTGCGGCCGATCTCGCCGAGTGCGTAAATCACCACGTCCACCTCTGCCTCCACCTGCAACGACACCGAGCGTTCCTCGTCGCTGCCGATCTCGGTCATTTCGATGACACTCCACGCCTGCGTCCAGGGATCAAAGGTCCGGACGGATCCAGGCGCATACTCGTTGCCGGCGCGAAGTGTCATTCCCCATCCGCTCGGATCGAACGGTGGATTGGCCCGCCAGCTACTGTACGCGTGCCCACCGTCCGATCGGTATCCGACTTCGTAGATCCCCGGCGCGAGGTCGATCCCTCCCTCAAAAAATCGATTCGCAGGCGCACCTCCCGCCCACGACGTCACGTCCTCCGAGAATATCCACAGGTCGACGCTATCCCCAGCCGGGCGAATCCAGCCATAATCGTACACGTCGTCACCCATTTCTCCGATGGCATAGAGGTCGGCGCGTATGGAGTCTGTGACGAGCAGCCACTCTTTCATCGACGCGTCGTTGCTCGCCTTTCCGGTTGTCCATAGCACGTGCTCGTCATCCACCAACTCCTCCTGATCGAGTGTCCGGAATCCCGTGTTCTCCGGATGTTGGATGACGAACTCCCATTCGGATGCATCGGACGTCCAGCTCTCGGATTTACCGAACAGACGATCGAGGAATGACCGGCTTGGGCGTGCGTTCAATGAGGGCCCGAGCGAGGCGTAGTACGCGATATATTTTCCGGCGGATAGACTGATCGTTGTATCCACGCGGACGATGCGGTTGGATCGTTCCCTTGCATCAGGATGCAGACGCCAGGCGGGCCGCCGGGTCGTGGCGTCGAGAATCCATGCGTGCGCTGCAAAGAGGGTATCGTCGGCCGTGCCAAGCGAACCGGCGGCGCGAATGTGCAGCTCCGCGGGGGCATCCAGCTCGAACGCCTGCTGCCTCAACTCGTACGCGTCGATGCCATCGAAGACGATATCCCCATCGGGGCCCCCGGCCGGCCCGAACGCCTGCGCGAATACGAGCAGTACCAGTACGGCGAGCAGAGCAATCTGAATGTGGACGAGGCGGCGGCGGTTCATCTTGTACTAAGAGGTGTGCGCGCCAATGTACGACCGCATGCACGCGAAGTTACCGTCGGCAGCATCTCGAGTCGAGTCGAGGTTTGGAGAGAGCGCAGTGTAACAATAGCGGTTGCGTCGTAGTATTACGCCCACGGCGATGGCCGTTGTCTCACCGCGACGTTTCTGGATGTCCATTACTACGCACTTAGGGTCGATCAGCCGCACCATAATGCGCCCGAAACGGCGTCTCTGGGTGGTGCTGGCACTGTTCTGCGTGGGCTACGTGGTGGGATGGGTGTATCATTTCTCCGTGTGGATCTCCCAGACGCCTGCGGCCCCAGCTACGGCATGGGCCTATAGCGTAGCAGTCCTGGTGACGTATACACTCTTATACGTTTACCTGGCCTATCGGATCACGTACGACCAGAAAGATCCGGCTCGGGTGTTCTGGAGTCTGCTGCTCTTTTCGGTGTTCGTCTTCGCGATAGCGGGCGCGCTTGCATGGGCGAGCCGGGCGGCATCTCCCGATGTTCTGATTGAGGCAGATATCCGCGGCTTTGAGCTCGAGACGGGCGTCCCGCTGACGCTTGCCACCGTCATCAAGATGAACGTGGTGGTGCTCCTGGAGACGGGCTTCGCGTTTATGCTGTTGATTTTTCTGCGCGCGCTCGTCCAGTTCAAGCGTACGCGTGGGAGCATGCGCAACTGGGCCCTGATGATCGGCTTCATGACCTTCTGGTCGATGCTGTCGTTCATGCGCTCGCCGCAAGAAGATCTCAGTTTCTTGCAGGCGGTTGTGCTCGTCCCGACGATCGCCCTCATGGTCATCAATTCATTTCGACTCTCGTGGGTTGCCTACCTGTCGTTCCGCGAGAAGATGGCCATCATCGGGCTTGCCACGCTCATGCTCGCCATCCTGAGCATAGGAATGGCTACGGGCGGTGACGAAGGATTCTTGCCGAGAGCGGGCGTGTACCTGCAGCACTACAGTTACCCGATCGGGTCGTTTACGCTGCTTGTAAAGATCTTTGCGATACTTTACTGCGTGACCGCGCTGCTATCGCTCATTTTCCATCTTCCGACGACGAGCGACTTCCAGCGCAAGGCCGGCGAGATGGCGGCCATGCACTCGTTAACGACGCTGGTGGGGCAGGTCTTCGAGCCGGAGCGCCTGTTTAGCAGCATCGCGTCTTCGCCGGTCGAAGCTGGGACGGCGCAGAAGACATGGCTCGCGTTGCGCGATGTCCGCAGGGGATCGCTCAAGCCGGAGATCGTGGCGACGTGTGATATTGATGCCGACGACGTACGCCAGTACGTGGATCTGAACGCCATCTTCGACGAAGTGCACTCGAAGCGGGCGCCGCTCGTGCTCGAGGAGGCGGCAACCGACCACCGGGTAATGCGGACCGGCGACGGCATCGGAAGCATGCTCGTCGTTCCCCTGCTCTCGCGCGATGTCTGTCACGGCGCGCTGTTCGCCGTGCGCGATGTTGCCCACGGATTCGAGAAAGACGACATCGAGGCGCTCGGCGTCTTTGCATCGCAGGCCGCGCTGGCGATGGATAACGCCCGGCTATTCGAGGAGGTAGTTGAGAAGGAGCGGATGTCGCGCGAGTTAACCATCGCTCGCGAGGTACAACAACGGCTGCTGCCCCAGTCTCTTCCTGAGATGGACGGCCTGTCTCTCTCCGCGTCGTACGTGGCCGCACATGAAGTGGGAGGCGACTATTACGATTACATGCAGATCGACGATCACCGGCTGGCTCTGATCGTTGCGGATGTATCGGGGAAGGGAACGTCGGCAGCGTTCTATATGGCCGAGCTGCAGGGCATCTTCCACTCCGTTGCACCACTGACCGATACGCCCGCGGAATTCCTGGCGCACGCCAACCGGGCGCTTTCGCGATCATTAGAACGGCGTGTCTTCGTGTCCGTCGTCTACGCTATTATCGACACCCGCTCCGAGCAGGTTTCGATGGCGCGCGCCGGCCATTGCCCGGCGGGGTTTGTGAGACTCGACGGCTCCGCTCGACTCGTGCGGACGCCCGGTCTTGGCCTCGGCCTGGATCGTTCAGACCGATTCCGTTCGTCGCTGGCCGAGGAGTTTATCCGCCTCCAACCCGGCGATGCTCTCATCCTCTATACCGACGGCGTCATCGAAAGCCGAAACCGCGACGGCGAGGAATACGGGTACGAACGTCTTCTGGCGGCGATGCGTAAACATCGCCACGAAGATGTCGATAAACTCAATACTCGCTTGCTCGACGACCTGCAGAAGTTTCTGGGACACGATCATTATGACGACGACATGACGATGCTCGTGCTGAAGTGGCACGGCGTTGGTGTCGATGTGGGAAAGAACGACTCCTCTTCGGATAGCACAACCAAAACGGCCGTGGAAGAGGTATCATCCGCCCATGCGAAGCACGAATAATTTGACCACGCGAAGACCTAAGAATACATGAGCAGCTTTTCCGTCGGATTTCGAACCAACGGGTCGATTGAGATTCTCGACCTCAAGGGGGAACTGGACGCCCATACGGCTTCGGAATTGGAGGCGGCGTTTCAGCGCTGCACCTCAGATGAACGATTCAACATCGTCGTCAACGGTGAGCAGCTTCAGTACATCTCGAGCGCCGGCCTGGGTGTCTTCATGGCCTATATCGAAGACGTTCGCGACCGCGGGGGCGACATCAAGATCGCCGCGCTGCAACCCAAGGTGTTCAATGTGTTTGACCTCCTCGGCTTCCCGATTCTGTTTCAGATCGTGGAGGATGAACAGGAAGCCATTGCCGGCTTCGATGAGCACCAAGTCGATTAATCCGGCGATCCGTGGCTGACAAGACCTACCATATGACGATCCCCAGCAGCACGCGGCACCTGAGTGAGATCAGGCGCTTCGTGGAGCAGCATGCCCGAGAGGCTCAGCTGTCCGAGGCGGACGTCGACAAATTCAGGCTCGCCGTCGACGAGGCCTGTACGAACGTGATCGAGCACGCCTGCAAGGGGGACGAGACGTACCGAATCACCATCACCATCAACATCAAGGGTCCGCGGGTGACGATGCTCATCCGAGACGACGGAGAGGCGTTCGATCCCGAAAAGTACGCGCCCCCCAACCTGATTGAGATGGCGGAAAAGCGGCGCGATGGCGGCTTCGGTATCCACCTCATGCGAAGTCTGATGGACCGGGTGGAGTATCGGCGGAGAGGGCGTTTCAACGAAGTCGCGCTGACGAAGTACGTATCCGACCCCGCGCAGAACGGCTCCTGATCCGCCTCCGTCTCGAGCCCGCTTACTTCTGCGCCGTTCCGCGATATAACGATGCGACGCCGAACGTGAGCGGCTTCCATAGCAGCTCGCCGAATCCGGCCGATCCAAGCTGCGACAAAAAGTCCTCCCCATCCGGAAACGCGGCCACGGAGTCGGGCAAATACTTGTAGGCACCCGCATCTCCTGAGACCGCACCGCCGACTCGCGGCAAGATGTAGCGCGAGTAAAAGCCGTAAACCTGCTTGACGGGGAATGCCTGCGGATGGCTGAACTCAAGCACAACGAGCTTCCCGCCGGGCCTCAGAACACGCTGGATCTCCTGCAACCCTCGCCCGAGATTCTCGAAGTTGCGAACGCCAAAAGCCACTAGTGCGGCGTCGAACTGGCTGTCGGAAAACGGCAGTCGCTCCGAATCCCCTTTTCGCAATTCGACGCGCCCCTCCTCTCCGGCCTCGCTAATCTTCTGCCGGCCGATGCGCAGCATTTCCTCGGAGATATCGACGCCAATCACCTTCTCGGGCTCGAGCGTGAGCACCTGAAGCGCGAGGTCGGCCGTGCCGGTGGCCACATCGAGGATGCGGCGAGGCGATGCATCACGAAGCAAATCAACCGCTTGGCGCCTCCAGCGCTGGTCGATTCCGAAGCTCAGCACGCGGTTGAGGAGATCATATCGCGGAGCAATTGAGTCGAACATCGCCTCGACCTGTTCCTTCTTGCCGGGCGACTCTCCGATGGGCGGGTGATGGTTCGACATTGGGTGCCGGTTAGCTTAGCAACTGCGTGAGCTTGAGCAGTTCGTAATTGATGTTCTTCTTGCGGCTCCACACGTTACGCATGGGCGTCAGGCGCACTTCATTGTTGATGATACCAACCATCACGTTGGCATGCCCTTCGATCATCGACTCGACCGCTGCGGCACCGAGCCGGCTGGCAAGAACGCGATCCCGTGCCGACGGGGCTCCCCCTCGCTGCGTATGCCCGAGGATCGACACGCGAAGGTCGATATGATCAAAGGCCGGGTCGGCGCTCAGCGCATCACCAATTCGGGTGGCACCGCCGTGCTCATCCCCTTCCGCCACGACGACGATTGACGAGCGCGCCTGTGCCGACATCAGCGAATGGATGCGCTGCTTGATGTCTTCCATCTCGGTCAGCGTCTCAGGCACAAGCACGAGCTCAGCGCCGCCTCCGATACCACAGTTGAGCGCGATGAACCCGGCATCGCGGCCCATTACCTCGACCAGAAACAGCCGGTCGTGCGCATCGGCCGTGTCGCGGATGCGATCGATATTATCGATGGCGGTATTCAGCGCCGTGTCAAAGCCGATTGTCTCGTCGGTGCCGAACAGGTCGTTGTCGATGGTGCCGGGGCAACCGATGGATGGAATGCCCTGCTCGTCGTAGAAGAGCGTCGTGCCCCGGAACGTGCCGTCGCCACCGATGCCGATGAGGCCCTGGATGCCTGCTGAACGCAGATTCTCGGCGGCTTGCCGGCGTCCTTCAGGTGTCTTGAATCCTTCCGAGCGTGCGCTCTTTAGCACCGTCCCACCCTTTTGCAGGATGTTTGATACCGAGCGAGCGTCCATGTCGACAAAGTCGGCGTCGATCATCCCCGCGTAACCGCGGCGAATGCCAACGATCTCAAGGTCGTGAGCCGTGGCTGTTCTCACAACCGCTCTCACGCACGCGTTCATGCCGGGCGCATCACCACCGCTGGTGAAGACGCCGATTCTCGAAATACTTTCCATAGATGGGGTGAGGGAGGTGGATCCGGCGTGGTTACGACTGCGGCGCCGGACGCGCTACGAGTATGCCTACCTGTCTTCTGTTGTTCATCAGGTAGTCTTGAAGATCGGGCGAAACAATGACCCCGCCCGACGTAGATGCGTGCAGAAGCCCGATGCGGCCGTCGCCGTGGTCGTACGCCAGACCGGTGTGGGTGATGTCGAGGCCTTCAATGTCCGTCACGATGGCGATTACATCACCCGCCTGCAGTCCGTCGTACGCCGCGCGTGTTTCGCGTTTCGGAATGTAGAAGAAGCTGACTTCCGCGAGCTCCTCTTCCATCTCGCGAATGCACGCGAACATCTCATCGTCATTAGCCAGTCGCGGATAGCGGTCTCTGTTCTGAGACATGAAGTTGATCCGCTTGTCGAGAGGACGCCCGCCGATCGCCTCCGTCACGTCGACAACGGTACCTCGCGCCTCATTGTCAGAGATCCATTCGGAAAAATAGTGGATGCGCGAGCAGTAGTCACCCATCTCCCCTCCGCGATAGCGCATATCCGCCACATTCTGCCGGAAGGTCTCCTCGCTGAAATCGCCGTGCTCAATGCCGCGAGCCATGGCCAGCGTCGTCTCCACAAATGTCACACAATCAAACCCATCCAGCCGGCAGATGAGTGTCTCCTCACCCGGTACGTCGAGAATTCCCGTGACATACGGCTTGCGAAGGAAGAACTCGCCCATCACCTGCATCACCTCGCCAATCGGCCGGCGTGCGAGATCATGTTCGCGGGCATACGCCATAGCCTCATTGAAGAGGCGGCGGCTCGTCGCGTCCATTTCATAGGGAAGGGTGCGTGTCCGCTCCACCCTGGTCGTGTCAGACGCCGTCGGCTCACTCGGGGGAGCGTCGGGCGCCCCGCACCCCATGAGGAGAGCAAGCAGGAATAACGTTATCATTTGAATGGCACCGTTCATCGAATCAAGGTCAGAACATCTTCAGTCAACACATCCGGCCAAACTGCCGGCACGTCCATGGCTCGGCTGAGGCGCACCTCGTAGTCGGACCGAGGAATTGCTGCGGCTCCGAATTGTGCGAGGTGAGGCGTCACGAACTGGACGTCGAGTAGCGACGCACCTGCGGCTTTCAAACGCGCGACGAGGTGAACAAGTGCCACCTTACTGGCATCCGTCGACCGGTGGAACATGGATTCCCCAAAAAACGCACCCCGGATCATCACGCCGTAAAGTCCGCCCGCGAGTTCGGCGTCTTCCCAAACCTCGATACTGTGTGCGAAACCGAGCCTGTACAACGTTGAGCATACCTTGATGATCTCGTTCGAAATCCACGTCTCTTCCCGATCCGCGCAGGCCTTGATCACGTCATCGAAAGCCTCGTTGGAGGAAATGTGGAAGCGCCCGCTGCGCACGCGTTTCGACAGATTCCGGCCGACGTGAAAGCTCTCGAGCGGGATGATACCTCGTGGATCGGGAGCGTACCAGTATATCTGGTTGTCCTCGTCGGGGTCGGCCATGGGGAAGATGCCGTTAGCGTAGGCGTTGATGAGGAGCTCCGGCGTGAGAACGATGCTCGCTTGGCTGTCCATACTGCTGGCTGTATCTTCCGCGGCTCATAAGAATGCTGTGATCATGACGCCCTCACGCGCACAACGCTTCCGCGCGAAGATAGGAGAATCGACGTTCGACCTCATGCTCGATGAGGACGGGGTGCGAATCGGCGAGCGTCTTGTCGATGCGCACATCGAACCCAAGGGCGGCGACCGGTATGCGCTGATGATCGGCAACCGAGCGTACTCGGTCGTATTCGAAACCGCTGCGTCGAGGGGAGGTTCGTCCGTGCTGTATTTGAACGGACGCCGATACGCGGTGGATCTGCAGAATGAGAGGGATATACTCCTCGAACGTTTCGGAATGACGAGTGAGGTGACCACTGGGAAGCAGGAAATCACGGCGCCAATGCCGGGACTCGTCGTGCGCACGCTCGTCGAGCCGGGGGATGAGGTTTCGGAAGGGCAGGGATTGCTCGTGCTTGAGGCCATGAAAATGGAGAACGAATTGAAGGCGGCATCATCGGGAACGGTCGGCATCGTTCATGTAGAAGCGGGAACGGCCGTGCGCAAGAACGACCTGTTGATCACTTTTGCAGAGCACTGAGCGATGAAAGTTCTCGTCACGGGGGCGACGGGCATGGTCGGTGCCGAGCTGACCCGTCAATTACTTGCCGAAGGTGCCGACGTCCGCATCCTGCGCCGCCAATCGAGCGATGTCTCGTTGCTCGGGGAAGCTGCGTCCACGGTGGAGCACGTCGTTGGAGATGTGACGGATGCGGTCTCGATTGAAAAGGCAACACGGGGCGTCGCGCACATCTATCATTGCGCGGCATTTGTGGGGATGGGGCCGGGTGTAAGCCGCGCCGCTCTCGACGATGTGAACGTCGGCGGCACGGCTAATGTCGTCAACTCGGCGCTGCGCAATGGAGTGAGCCGCCTCGTGCATACGTCAAGTATGGCGGCATTTGGGCGAACGGAATCATCGTCTGAGGTCATCGACGAGAATACAACGTGGCACACGTCGAAGAACAACACCGCGTACGCACGCTCGAAGTATCATGCGGAGTTGGAGGTACTGCGCGGCGTGGCTGAAGGCCTCGACGCCGTCACGGTGAATCCGGCACTGGTCTTTGGACATGCTCGTCCAGGTGAGAATACGCGTGAGATCGCCGAGAAAATCAAAGCAGGAAAGCTGCCCGGTATTCCACGCGGAGGAACGGCAGTGGTCGACGCGCGCGACGTTGCGACCGGGCTACGCCTGGCAATGCTAAATGGACGTACCGGCGAGCGCTACTTCCTCGGCGCCGAGAACTTGAGTTGGGAATCAATTATCACAACGCTTGCCGGCGCCATCGGCGTAGCACCTCCTGCTCGACGGGTGAACCCCTCCCTGGCCATGGCAATTGCCGTCGCATCGGAGGTCGTCGCGTTTGCAACGCGTAGTCAACCGCTTGTAAGCCGCGAAACCGTGCGTATCGCAAACCGCACCTATCGCTATTCTAACCGAAAGGCGACGCGGGAGCTAGGATGGAATCACCGGCCCTTCGCCGAAACGGCAGCGTACGTTGCTGGATCACTTTCATGATCACGCCATGTGCTTCTCCACGCACTGCGTACAGTCGAGCCACTCCTCTGTCGGGATCGCATCCAGTGCAAGCGGACTCTGACCACGTTCAAAAACGGGCCGGTACAGCACCTCACCTTGACGATGCTCCTCACCGCAGGTATGGCAGGAGACGGAGCCCGGGACCTGCGTCGGCACGTATCCGGTGATGACCCAGCCATCGTGGCCGATGTGAGCTGCGAGACTCTCGAGGGCGGCCCGCACCGTGCGCGACTTGTTACCCGCGTAATAATCAGCCGCCAGCCTTTCGAGCAACGCAACCGTCACGTCGTCGAGTGTAAAGTTCAATCGTTGCATTGGCTTCCTCGATGACCTTGACGAGACGACGAGGCGCTGCACGACGCCCCGCTTTTCCAGTTCCTCCAGTGTCCGGCAATGAGAAGACTGCTGCCGGCGAGCGTCGTCAGCGTCTCGGCTACTTTCGACTGCTCGATCGGCTCGATAAATAGTGCAGCCAGGATCACCGCCAGCCCCCCGGTTAGTAGTGCGGGGGTGAGGAACGTTCGGTTGTTGCGCCGGAATCCAATCCAAAGTGCACTTACCGTCGCTGGTACGATGATCACAGCGAATGCGAGGTGCATCCATCCGTGGAGCGCCTGTGCGACCGGCCAAAACGGCAAGAGCGCGATCACAATAGGCATGGCCGCGCAGTGGAGCACGCAAAGCCCAGAGGCGCTCATACCGATGCCGTCCCAGACGGGAATCCGCCGGTCGCGATTATTTGATGATGAGGGCACAGGCGGAGATAATTATACACACGATAATACACACGTGAGAATTCTCTCAACGCTGCCTGGTTCCCTCCCCTTGGATACGGGAGCCCGGACTAGCCCTCCGTCTCTTCCGCGATCTCTTCAGCCGCCGGCATCGTCACCAGCGACATATACTGCAGGCCTCTCGTCGAAAGTGCCGGCTGTTCAATCGTACCGGCGAGGCGACCACTCGTGTACAATCCGTAGGCGCCTTCGACATTCCGCACCATCGTCACGACGGGTGCCTCGACCTGGCGCGACGATCGTCTCACCTCAAGCGGAAACCCCGAGGCAGTGAAGAATATCTCCCACGATGCTGCGTCTTGAGATGGCATGTTTCCCGACATCAGCCACGGATACCGCGTGAGCAGATCCGGATAGCCTTCGTCTGGAACGGCGACGGCAAAGAAGGCTTCTTGAGATTGAAGAAAATCCTCAATGGTGAGATACGGGTTATCCTGCAGTGCTTGGTAAAGCGCAGCTACATCGAGCCCTGCCAGGTTGATACCATTGAAGTTGCCGTGGCTGTTGGAACCGGACCGGTATAACCGGCCATGCCAGACGTCGAACGAGCTGCTCAGCTTTACATTAATCTCGAAATGAAGGTGCGCGCGTCGTTTATCGATGCCTCGCCCCGTGTAACCCACACGCCCGAGGGCGTCTCCCCGCTCAACCTCCTGCCCTACGCGCACATCTGTCGAGTTCAGATGCGCATACAAGCTGTAGAAGGGTGAACCGCTCCACCAGTGCTCGACAACTACGTACTTACCGTATGTCGAAGCTCCTGCCGAGTTGTTCACGAAGACTACCTTACCATCATCGACGGTCACGACCGTATCAAGCGGCTCGCCGCGCGCGTCGCGGTAAAGCACCTGGATATCGACGCCCTCGTGAAACCGAGTATAAACGAGCCCGTGGTCGGTGCGCCTCGGATTGCGGACATAGCCGTACTGCCCGCCTTCCCAGGGCGTTGAACGCCGCCCCTCAAAGTACCGGTCGGTGTATTGGTAGAACGACGGCCCGTCGTCATCGAGAAGTGCCGTGTTCGAGGTCGGGAGAATCAGGTTAAGGGAAGGCTGCGGCAGCGAAGGAGGGAGCGGCTCAACCGCATCGACGAGCGTGTCAGCAGGTGATACGCCGGCCGGAATCACAGCCGTCCCAAGCCGCTGTGCGTTGCCGATGCTGATAAAAACGCCGCTGAGCAGGACGGCGGTCAGTAATACTCCTCTCCACATAGCAGTCACGATATTCTCTCCTTACAGAACCGATCGACTTATCAAACTACAGTCACCAACCTCTCGGAGTAGAGACAGCCGTCTACCGACTACGAATCAGGTGACTAAGACTTAATCACCCCAGGTTACGGGGTACTCTGCTGTGACATTCCCTCGCGCCATGTCGCGCAAACGCCTCTTAAGCAAGCGACGCTTCAGCGGACTGAGATGGTCGATGAACAGAATCCCCTCCAGGTGATCGAACTCGTGCTGAAAAACTCGTGCCAGAACACCGCCCACTTCCAGTTCGTGTTCGACGAATTCTCTATCGAGGTACCGAATGCGGATGCTTTCCGGCCGCTGCACCGGCTCGTTTAAATCCGGAATGGACAAACAGCCTTCCTCGTACTCCACACTCTCATCGCTGGACTCCACGATCTCAGGGTTGATGAGGACCATCGGCTGAGGCGGCAATTCTTCCTCTACCTCGTCCTCTCGTGGCGTCACATCAACAACGAAAACGCGCTCTCGTCGGCCCACCTGCGTAGCAGCAAGGCCGATACCCGATGCGCCGTGCATCGTCTCGATCATATTATCGATGAGCTGCTGCAGCTCAGGCGTATTCTCGGTGACGTCAGTCGCCCGTTCTTTTAGGATCGGATCCCCGAAGACACGGATAGGCAGAATCATAGACAGCGAATAAAATGACTGTGACCTTTGGTAAACGATCAGGTGGGCCCGGAGTGCCGATGCCCATCCAAAAAGTCCTGCAGAATTATCGCCGCGGCCGCGGCGTCAACGTCGCCAGAGCGTTTTTCTACGCGCCGCCCTCCGCGGGATTCGCGCACGAGGTCGTGTGCGATCTCTGACGTATATCGCTCGTCGAGCTTCACGACGTCCACGTTCCGCAGCGCGTTCCGCAGTCGGTTTACAAACTCCTGGACGATGCGGGTCGCATCACCTTCGGATCCGTCGAGCATCAACGGCCAACCAACCACAACTGTCTCGAGCCCTTCGTCCCGATGCAGCTTTTGCAAGACGTCGACCGCTTCCCGGGGATTGTACGCACCGAGTGGCTGTGCGAACATCCTCAACGGATCTGCGACGGCAAGGCCCACGCGCTTGCGTCCGTAATCGACTCCGACGATCCTTCCCATAAAAAAAAATGGGCCGAAGTAAGACCTTCGGCCCGAAAAGATTGCCGCTTCCTCAGCGAATGTCAGTTGCTGCTGCCGTTCGAGATGACGATGATTTCCTCCGGCTCGTCCGCACTTCCCACCGGTATCGTGTACTCGAGATCGCTCAGAGGCGTCTGCAAAACCTCTTTCAGACGCTTGCTCGGTTTGAAATGCGTTTTACGCCGGCTCGGAATAAAAACCGTCTCGTTCGTTTTCGGGTTTCTGGCCTTCGGCTTGGCTTTGGTCTTCTTGACCTCGAAGACGCCGAAGTCGCGCAGCTCAATGCGTACTTCCGGGTCGGCCTCCAGTAATAACTCGCCTAACGCCGCGATAACAGCGCCTACCCAGGGCTCGCTGCGGTAGATCGGCTCATCCATAATATCCGCCACGCGCCGCGCCACATCTTTCTTCGTCAGTGTAGTAGGTCTTCCTGCCATCTGTATCGTTAAGCTGAATGATCGTCGCCGGCAGATTGCTCGGTATAGTACGCTAATACGTCGAGGGATCGATTCACGAATCGATCTGCCGAAAAACATTAAAGCCGCTCACCTCTCATCGGGCGCGGACCGGCCTTTGTCCATCCATCACACCATAATCCTCAGGTATATCAAGATATGTAGGTGCTATCTAAATAGCCTAATTACAAGTGCTTCTACCATTTATGCGTCCCTTTCTTCATCAAACCGCCACGTCACTCCTCGAAGCGGTAGACACCGTGGATGCCTTCAATCCGGCGTAGCCGGTCGATAACCCGGCGCAGGTGTTGGAGGTCGCTTACGTAGAGTACGAGTGTACCCTCGAAAACGCCGTCTTCAGAGTTAACGGTGATCGAGCGAATATTCGTCTTCAAGTTCTTTGAGATGACCGTCGTGACGTCACTCACGATGCCCACACGGTCTTCGCCCATCACGCGAAGGGCGGTCAGGAAATGGACATCCTTCTGACGGCTCCACTCGACCGGGACGATCCTGTCGGGATGATTGATGAGTAGATTCGGTGCGTTACGGCAATTCACTCGGTGGATCCTGATGCCGCCGCTTCGGCTCACATAACCAAAGACATCGTCCCCTGGGATGGGATTACAGCAGGAGGCATACTGCGTCACGATGTCGGTGTGGAGCTCACCGTCAATCATCAGCGCGGGCTGGCTCGTGGCCTGCGCAGTGTCGAGGAAGTTCTCATACCGCAGCCGGAGTGACTCCTCGGTTTCCTGAACATCATCATCGGCCGGGGCCGCGGTCGGCGCGCCGTCCCTGACGTACGTCACGAAATCACTGGCATCATAAAGACCGACGCCGATTTCGTAGAACATCTGCTGCGGGTTCGGAAACTTGAGCCGAGTGGCATAGCGGCTCAGGTCCTGCTCATCGATCTCAAGCCCGGAGCGCTTGACCTTTTTCTCCCAGATGTCGCGCCCCAGGTCGATGGACTTGCGGCGTTTCTCATTTGCCCAGTGACGAATTCGGCTCCGCGCCTTGTGTGTCACCACGAACTTCATCCAGTCCGGATTCGGCGTCTGCTTCTTGGACGTGATGATCTCGACCTGATCGCCACTTTTGAGCCTCACCGATAGCGGGACCATTTTGCCGTTAACCTTCGCTCCGATACAGTGCAGGCCAACTTCGGTGTGCACGTTGAACGCGAAGTCGACGGGCGTGGCACCGCTCGGCAGCGTCATAAGATCTCCCCGGGGCGTGAAGACGTAAATCTCCTCGTCGTAGAGGTTGAGGCGGAATTCCTTAACGAACTCTGTGGCTTGTTCGGGACGCGGGTTTTCGAGCAGGTCGCGGACCCACGAGAGGAACTGATCCATCTTCCGATCCTCATCCGTGACGCCTTCCTTGTACTTCCAGTGGGCGGCCACACCGCGCTCGGCGATCTGATGCATCTCTTCCGTGCGAATCTGCACCTCGACGCGGCTGCCTTCCGGACCAAGCACGGTCGTGTGCAGACTTTGATATCCGTTGGATTTAGGGACGGAAATAAAATCCCGGAATCGCTCGGGCAGCGGTTTGTATAAATCCGTGATGATGGAATAGACGCGCCAGCATTCTTCCTTGCCTTTGGTCCCGGAGCTCTTCAAGATGATGCGGATCGCGAAAACGTCGTAGATCTCATTAAGCGGCTTATCCTGCCGCTTCATCTTGCGATAGATCGAGTAGACATTCTTGACGCGGCCGCTCATTTCAAACTCGAAGCCGTCCGACTTGAGACGATCGCGGAGCGGATCGATGAATCGCTTGATGTAGCTCTCACGCTCAATTCGCCCGACTTGCAGATCGCGTTCGATCTCATGGTAGACCTCGGGGTCTACCACCTTGAGTGAGAGGTCTTCGAGTTCACTTTTTACGTTGAAGAAGCCGAACCGGTGAGCGAGGGGTGCAAACAGGTCGAGCGTCTCGCTGGCAATCTTCAGGCGCTTCTGCTTCGGCAGTGACTCGATCGTCCGCATGTTGTGGAGGCGGTCCGCGAACTTGACCAGGATGACGCGGATGTCCGACGCCATCGAGAGCATGAGCTTGCGGACGTTCTCAGCCTGGCCCAGCTCACGGCTTTCGAAGACATCACTGATCTTGGTGAGTCCGTCGATAATGAGCGCCATGGTCTCACCGAACTCGTCTCGGACGAAGTCGAGCGAGAACTCAGTATCCTCGACCACGTCGTGAAGAAGCGCCGCCGCCACGCTCATGTCGTCGAAACCGATGTCGCGAGCGACGATGGTTGCTACTTCAAGGGGATGCGTGATATAAGGCTCGCCCGAGGCACGCTGATCGTTGCGATGCGCCCAATATCCAATTCGGAAGGCACGCCGGATCATCGCCTCATCGACCGTCAGCAGCGACTCTCGGCACGTCTGTATGAGCTCCTCAAGTTTGCCCTCAAACTCCTCTGGGATTTTGATGTCGGTGCTCTTGAGTATGGGAGATGCCTTCAGCATATAGAACTGATTATTTGCGACATAGCTTCGATTTATACCGACTGGCAGATTGCTGTTCCACCCGGCCTTAATCGCACTACCGGCAATATAGCTTGTGGTACACGCCGGAAGTACGTGGCCCCACATCGCTATTGAGCAACAAAAAAGGCGCCACCGATATATCGGCAGCGCCTTTTAAGAGCTAATACGGTTTGGACGTCAGGCTTTCTCCTCTTCGTCCTGCTCACCGGCCTCGTCAGCCGCATCCTCAGC
Organism: uncultured Rhodothermales bacterium; assembly: GCA_964603055.1. GTDB lineage: Bacteria > Bacteroidota > Rhodothermia > Rhodothermales > CAZKDQ01 > CAZRTY01. The sequence goes on from CAZRTY010000002.1 coordinate 27,465, forward strand.
CTTCGGTGCGTCGCTATCGGCCTCCTCAGTTGCCTCGGCCTCTGCCTGGGCTTCCTCGACTTCCGGCGCTTCGGCAGCCTCGGTCTCTACGGCGTCCGTCTCGGTTGCCTCTGCCGTCGGCTCTTCAGCCTCGACGGCGGTCTCCTCAACTTCCGGTGCTTCCGGCTTCGTTGCTGCCGGCTGATCCGTCTTGCGGCCACGGCGTGAGCGTCCACCGCCACGGCGCGTGCGGCGTGAGCCACTGGTCTCGCGCTCCGGCTGCGACTCGTTGTAGTCGACAAGCTCGATCAGTGCCATCTCGGCTCCGTCACCCGGGCGGGGGCCCAGCTTGACGATTCGCGTGTAACCGCCCGCGCGATCACCGACGCGCGTCGAGATGTCGCCAAAAAGCTCAGTAACCGCGTACTTGTTCTGCAGATGGCGGAAAACTTCGCGGCGATTATGCGTGGTGTCCTGCTTTGCCCGTGTGATGAGGGGCTCGACATACACCCGGAGGGCTTTAGCCTTTGCGAGGGTCGTGCGGATGTGCTTGTGCTCGATCAATGCCGAAGACAACGCGGCGAGCGTCGCATTCCGGTGAGATCGACCGCGGCCAATCCGGTGTCGTTTAAGTTGATGTCTCATAGGTCGTCAATCGAATTTCGGGCTCCTGGCAGAATCGCTAAAAACGTGCTCAGGCTTCTTCCAAGTACCGGTCTACATCCATTCCGAAGCCGAGTCCACGCTCTTCCAGAACCTGCACGAGCTCGAGCAACGACTTGCGGCCGAAGTTGCGGAATTTCAGCATCTCCGACTCCTCACGGCGAACAAGTTCACCGATGTTCTTGATGTTGGCGGCCTTCAAGCAGTTATGCGCACGTACTGAAAGGTCGAGCTCATCCACGGGCTGCGCCAGCAACTCACGAATCCGTTGAACCTCGGCATCGACCTCTTTCTCCTCTTCCACCGGCTGCGGCTCTCCGTCCATCGAGATGAACAGATTGACGTGGTCGCGCAGGATGCCTGCCGCTTCTGTCAGCGCGTCTTCCGCCGTGATCGAGCCGTCGGTCGTGATCTCGAGCATCAAGCGCTCGTAGTCGATCTTCTGCCCGACACGCGTCGGCTTTACCTGGTACCGTACGTTGCGGATCGGCGTGAAAACCGAATCGATGGCAATGACGCCGATCGGGTCGTCCGCTTGTTTGTTCTCCTCGGCGGGAATGTATCCTCTGCCCGATCCCATGCGAAGCTCAACGTGGATGTCGGCATCTTCTGCTAACGTCGCGATGTGAGCATCCGGGTTGAGAACCTCGTAATCGTTCGTCGCTTCGGCGATATCACCCGCGGTCCAGTCGCCCGGTCCTGACAGGTGGAGATGAATCAGCTCAGAGGGTGCCTCGCCTGCGCGGAAGCGTACACCTTTAAGGTTGAGGATGATATCAGAAACATCCTCCGTCACACCCTGCACCGTCGAAAACTCGTGCTGCACACCGTCGATCTTAATCGCGGTAATAGCTGTGCCCTGTAGCGACGAGAGCAGCACGCGGCGAAGAGCGTTTCCGATGGTCACGCCGAAACCGCGCTCGAGCGGCTGAATGACGAACCGTCCGTATTCGTCTGATGCCTCCTCGACTTGTACGCCGTCGGGCATCTGAAGTGCGTGATTGCTCATATCAATACGTGAATCCATGATTTGTCCGTTCGCCCCAGAAAAAGCAGCCAACCGGCTGCGGCACCGCGTTACTTGGAGTAAAGCTCGACGATGAGCTGCTCGCGGATGTTTTCGGGAATGTCCTCGCGGTTCGGGTAGTCGAGGAACTTAGCCTGCAGGAGGTCGCGGTCGACTTCCAGCCAGGGGTAGGTACGACGACTCCGCCGCGTGCTCTCTGCTACCATCTCGAGGTTACGGCTCTTGGGCCGCACCGCAACGACATCGCCCGCACGGAGTGAGTACGAAGGGATGTTGACCACGCGGCCGTTCACCATGATGTGACCATGGGTAACGAGCTGCCGCGCCTGCCGCCGCGTCCGCGCAAAGCCGAGACGGAATACCGTGTTGTCGAGGCGCGCTTCGAGATACTGGAGCAGAATCTCACCCGTCACACCACGCTTCCTCGATGCCTTATCGAAGAGATTGCGGAACTGCCGTTCGAGCAGCCCATAGGTGTAGCGCGCTTTCTGCTTCTCTTTCAGCTGAAGCGCGTATTCGCTCTCCTTCGAGCGGCGGTTGCGCCCATGCTGTCCGGGCGGGTACGGCTTGCGTTCCAGCGACTTGCTGGGTCCAAAAATCGGCTCTTTGAACCGACGTGCAATTTTCTGCTTAGGGCCTCTATAACGGGCCATAATTACTTACCTCTTTTCTCGTTTGTCGGATATAAAACAAACGTACGGAAGCATCTATGTTGCTTCCGTAACCGGGCTTAAATCGAAGTGCGCTGTCTGACATACACGGGATCACGGAGATATGCCGACGTAATAGCCGAACATATCGAGAGCGTGATGACCTTCGCGTCAGACTCGGCGGCGCTTCGGTGGCCGGCAGCCGTTGTGTGGGATAGGCGTGACGTCACGGATCGTAGCGATCTCGAGGCCCGTTGCCGAAAGTGCACGAATTGCCGACTCACGTCCTGAGCCCGGCCCTTTTACATGCACATCGACACGGCGCAGCCCGAGGTCGTAGGCTTCCTTAGCCGCCGCCGATGCAGCCACCTGTGCCGCATACGGGGTATTCTTACGGCTGCCCTTGAAGCCTTGCTTGCCCGAACTCGCCCATGAGATCGTGTTGCCGTACTGATCGGTCATCGTCACGATCACGTTGTTGAACGTAGCGCGAATGAACGCATGACCGTTCGACTCGACGATAACGTTCTTCTTGCGGACGGACCGTGAGCCGCGTCCCGTTGTCTTCTGTCTCTTTGCCATAGATGGTGTTTGCGATCAGCTCGAGGCACGCCGGGTGCGGGCCTCTTCTCATGGCTGAAGGTTACTTACGCGGTGCCTTCTTCTTACCAGCCACCGTTTTCTTACGACCCTTACGGGTGCGAGCATTCGTCTGCGTGCGCTGTCCGCGAACCGGAAGCCCTCGACGATGCCGCAAACCGCGGTACGATCCGATATCCATCAGACGTTTGATGTTCATCTGGACTTCGGAGCGCAGCTGGCCCTCTACCTGATAATCATCCTCGATAATCCGGCGCACCTGACGCGTCTGTTCATCCGTCCACTGGCCGGGATGAACCTCAGGGTCAAGGCCGGCACTCGTGAGGATCTCCTGCGCGCGGGACCGTCCGATACCGTAAATGGCGGTCAACGCGATGTCGCCGCGTTTCTCGTTCGAGACGTCAACTCCAGCAATACGTGGCATAACCTAACTTGTAGCTTTAGCGTTCGGGACGGGCAGTCAGCCGTGCTTCAAACGACGAAACACAGCCCGGCCGGCATCATCCCTGACGCTGCTTGTGCTTGGGGTTCTTCTTGTTGATGACGTACACGCGGCCCTTGCGACGCACGATCTTGTCGTCGGCACTGCGCTTCTTAATGCTTGCCTGTACTTTCATGGCTCAATTTCGTCTTTCTACGACGTTAACATCCGGGTAGCCGCTGAATAACGGCCTAAACCTGGAATGGTTCGTAAACTTTTAATGATGCCGCTCAAAGTGCAAGCTCCGCCGGAAACCTGCCGAGCTTGCGTCTACTCATGATTGACGTTCAGTCGGTACGGCGCATCAATCACTTCCTCGATGTACTGATACGTGCTTAGCACTTCGGCCTTTCCTTCCCGCACAACAACCATGTGCTCGTAATGAGCTGAAGGCAACGCGTCGGCGGTGCGGATCGTCCATCCATCCTCGTCAACTGTAATCTCAGCCGTTCCGGTGTTGATCATCGGCTCGATGCAGATCGTCGTGCCCGCTTTCAAGCGGCGACCAGCCTTCCGTCGTCCAACATTCGGCACCTGCGGATCCTCATGAAGATGCCGCCCGATACCATGACCGACGAGATCTCTCACCACTCCATATCCGCGGCTCTCACAATAATCTTGAACCGCAAAGCCAATATCCCCGATCCGATTGCCGGCAACCGCCTGCTCAATCCCTTTCTCCAGCGACTCGTACGTCACGCGGCATAGCGCGGCCTTCTCATCCGAAATCTCGCCCACCGCAAATGTGTAGGCGTAATCGGCGAAGTATCCCTCAAGCTGCACACCGCAATCGACCGAGATCAGCTCTCCTTCCTGAAGAATGTGTCCACCGGGGATGCCGTGTACGACCACGTCATCGACCGAAATACACAAGGTCCCGGGGAAGGGGTCCAGGCCTGCGACGGTGTAGCCCTTGAACGCCGGTACGCCGCCGTGATCACGCAGGTACTCTTCAGCGATCTGATCCAAGACAGCCGTATCGATGCCCGGACGAATCTCCTTCGCAACCTCCGCGAGTGCTTTGCCAACCACCTCACTGGCGGCCGACATCAACTCGATCTCCCTATCGCTCTTCAGATGAACCACGCGCGCTCTTACCTGGTCAGAGATTATGTCGTCCGCGGATACGACCGGTCTTCATAAAGCCGTCGTAGTGCCGCATCAGAAGATGACTTTCAATCTGCTGCAGTGTATCGAGCGTCACCTGGACAAGAATCAGAAGGCTTGTGCCACCGAAGAACATCGCGAAGCCCTGCGAAATACCGGCCCGCATTGCGAATGCCGGCAGAATGGCAACCAGGCCAAGAAAGATTGAGCCGGGCAGCGTGATCCGCGTCAGGATGTTGTCGATGAACTCGTTCGTCTGCTTGCCGGGGCGAATGCCGGGAATAAAGCCTCCCTGACGCTTCATCGTGTCGGCCATTTCCTTCGGGTTCACCGCGATGGCGGTATAGAAGTAGGTAAAGAAGACACAGATGAAGAAGAAGACGGCCGAATAGCCCCAGCCGGATATATCCGAGAACCAGCGCCCGAACTCCTGCATGAAGGCGCTGTCGGGGAAGAACGCCGCTACCGTAGCCGGCACGAACATGATCGACTGAGCGAAGATGATCGGCATGACGCCGGCTGCGTTGACGCGAAGCGGCAGGTACTGCGTCGTGCCTCCGTAGACTTTGCGGCCCACAACACGCTTTGCGTACTGCACGGGGATCCGTCGCACGCCCTGCGAAATCAGCACAACACCCATCACCACGAGCACCCAGATACCGATTTCAAGCAAGAAGATGAACAGGTTGTCGGTCAGGCCCCACTCGTTGAACACGGCGTTCGGCAAGAAGGCGATGATACCGATCATGATGATGAGGGAGATACCGTTGCCGATTCCACTCTCGGTAATCCGCTCCCCGAGCCACATCACGAACGCCGTACCTGCTGTAAGCACGATGACGGTCGTGATCATAAAGAATGCCTGGTCGATCACAATGGCCTGGCCGGTCGCGCCATAGCGCAGGTTAATGGCGTAGCCGATCGACTGAAACGCTGTGATACCAATCGTACCGTAGCGAGTAAGCTGTGTCAGCTTGCGGCGGCCTTCCTCACCTTCTCGCTGCAGCTTCTGGAAGTACGGCACGACCGCACCCAGGAGCTGGAAAATAATCGAGGCGGTGATGTAGGGCATGATGCCCAGCGCGAAGATACCCGCCTGACTGAAGGCACCTCCCACAAACAAATCAAGGAATCCAAAGATGTCGTTCGGATCCCCAAAGGAAGACACTTCTGAAAGGATGCGGGCGTCTACACCAGGCAGCGTGACGAACGTGCCAAGACGATAGACGATGAGCAGCAGAAGCGTGTATGTAATACGGCGCCGCAGCTCCTCGATCTTCCAGATATTCCGAAGGTTCTCGGTAAAACCTGCCATGTCGAAAACGATGTTTCAGCCCTTGTCGGGCCGCGTTGCTTATTCGGCGACGGTTACGGTGCCGCCGGCAGCTTCGATCTTGGCACGAGCAGACGCGCTAAAAGCGTGAGCCGTGACCTTGAATGCCTGCGTGATGTCTCCTGAACCGAGAATCTTGATTCGATCGGTCTTCTGTGCCAGCCCCACGGCTACGAGTACGTCCGGGGTTACCGGCTCCGAGGCGTCGATGGCCCCATCAGAAACGAGCCGCTCGAGGCGACCTACGTTGATCGGCTGATACGCGACACGAAACCGATTCTTAAAACCGAACTTGGGCACGCGGCGCTGAAGCGGCATCTGCCCGCCTTCGAACCAGGAAGGGATGTTTGCGCCCGAGCGCGCCTTCTGACCCTTATTACCTTTGGTCGAACTGTGACCACCGTAGCCGGAACCTTGACCGCGCGCGATGCGCTTGCGGGAGCGGGTCGAACCCTTTGCCGGCTTTAAATTACTGAGATCCATTCTACTTAGTGGCTTACGCCCGGCTATCGGCCGGACTCGCATTAACTAATAGGCCCATCCGCAGCACCTGCGGCGAGCTTACTTACCCTCTTCGACAGAAACCAGGTGTTGAACCTTAGCGATCATGCCGCGGATAACCGGCGTGTCGTCGTGTTCTACCGTGTGGTTGATACGCCGCAGTCCGAGCGCTTCCATCGTCTGCTTCTGACGCTTATGCGTGCGGATGGAACTCTTGACCTGCGTAACTCTGATCGTCGCCATTGCCAACTGTCTGTGTTTAGGTGCCACGACGGGCACGAATCCTTAGCCTTCGAAAACCTTCTTGAGCGGGATTCCCCGGCGCTTCGCTACTTCGATCGGATCCTCGAGCTGCGACAGTGCATCGATGGTCGCTGCAAGCTGGTTGTGGGGATTGCTCGACCCGAGGCTCTTTGTCAGAATGTCGGTGATTCCGGCGCACTCGAGCACCGCTCGGACACCACCACCGGCGATTACACCCGTACCCTCTGCGGCCGGCTTGAGCAGAACGCGTCCTGCGTCCTGACGACCGACTACCGGGTGTGGGATTGAGCCGCGCTTGATCGGCACACGGATGAGGTTCTTCTTCGCGTCCTCCGTGCCTTTCGAAATCGCATCGGCGACCTCGTTGGCCTTGCCGAGACCGACGCCCACCGTTCCCTTGTTATCGCCAACGACGACAACTGCGTTGAACGAGAAGCGGCGGCCACCCTTGACCACCTTTGCGACACGATTAACCGTGACGAGGCGCTCATCCCAACTCTGCGCTTCGGCCGTTTCGCGACGCCGTCTATTGCCTTTTCCCTTTGCCATAATAATATCGTTCGTAGCAGCTATTCTGCTTGAGCTGTTCTTAGAGCTTGAGGCCTCCTTCACGGGCACCTTCCGCCACGGCCTTCACACGCCCGTGGTAACGGTAGCCGTTACGATCGAAAACGGCCGTCTCGAACCCGGCCTCTTTTGCGCGCTCGGCCAACAGTGCACCGACGCGTGATCCTTTCTCGATTGGCGTGCCTTCAGCACCTTTGTCTTCAAGGCTGCTGGCGGCGACAAGTGTATGACCAGACAGATCGTCGACCAGCTGGGCGTAAATGTGGCTGTTCGAGCGGTACACCGAAAGGCGCGGCCGCTCTTGTGTGCCGGTGACCTTCGACCGGATACCGCGCTTCACGCGCTGCCGTCGATCTCTTTTAGGGTTCTTCGCCATAATCTTAACTGCTTGCCGAAAGATTGCCGACCCTTCGGCTCATTGATTGATAAAGTCGGACGGGCCTATCGTGCCGCCGTCTTACCTGCCTTACGACGAACGTACTCGTCGACGTATCGAATACCTTTGCCTTTATAGGGCTCCGGCGGACGCAGCTCGCGGATCTTAGCAGCAACCTGCCCCACCATCTGCTTGTCACTGCCCTCGACGATCACAATCGGGTTCTTGCCCCGTTTCGTGTCGACTGACAGTGTTACACCTTCCGGCGCCATGAAGAAAACCGGGTGCGAGAAGCCAAGCGCAAGTTCCAGGACGCCATTGGTGATGGCGGCGCGGTATCCCACACCAATCACCTCGAGCTCCCTCTTATATCCCTCTGTGACTCCAACAACCATGTTGGAGAGAAGCGAGCGATACAGACCGTGCATCGACTTGTGGCGCTTCTGATCGGTAGGCCGCTTGACGAGCATCGTGCCATCTTCGATCGAAACCAGGATGTCGGGATCCAACTGCGTCGAAAGCTCTCCCTTCGGCCCCTTCACCGTCACAAAATTGCTGTCTGTGACGTCGATCGAAACGTTGCCGGTGAGCTCGATCGGCAGATTGCCTATACGAGACATGATAGTACCTGAATGAATGTCTGAGTAGGATGTGCCGCCCGCAACGTACGCTAGTAGACGTACGCCAGGACTTCACCACCGATGTGAATGCGCCGCGCTTCCTTGTCTGTCATAACGCCTCTCGACGTAGACACGACCGCAATGCCGAGGCCGTTCTTAACGCGCGGCAGGTCGGCCGCCCCAACGTACTTACGAAGGCCGGGAGACGACACGCGCGTCAGCGTCTTGATCACCGGCTGGCCTACCGAATCATATTTCAGGTAGAGGCGCAGCAGGCCTTGCTTGCCGTCGTCGATATCGAGGTAGTTGCGTAGAAAGCCTTTCTCGACCAGAATCTGCGTGATGGCACGCTTGAGCTTCGAGGCCGGGATGTCGACATGACGATGCCGCGCCTGCTGTGCATTACGAATGCGCGACAGGTAATCGGCGACGACGTCGGTAATACCACTCATTCCTTAGTCCTGTTTTAGTCAGTTCGCTCCTACCCACGATGGGCCTGAGCGCTTAACTAAGTGGGTTATTAAACGGCCGCAACAACGCGACCGACACACATTTACCAGCTCGCCTTACGAACGCCCGGGATACGACCCGACAGCGCCATCTGGCGGAAGACAATACGCGACACACCGAAAGTCCGCATGTAGCCACGCGAACGCCCGGAAATCGGGCAACGGTTGTTCAGCCGCACGGGGCTCGCATTACGCGGAATGCGCTGCAACGCCTCGTAGTCTCCAGCCTTCTTCAGCGCTTGACGCTTCTCTGCGTATTTGGCGACCATCTTGCGCCGCTTACGCTCACGAGCCATCCAGCTTTTCTTTGCCATGAACTATCTCTATCTGACTGATGCGAATATCTATGCGGCGACTTCAGCTTCCTGATCGGCAGTCGCCCGCTGTACGAACGGCATGCCAAGTCCCTTCAACAGCGCCTGAGCCTCTTCGTCCGTGTTTGCCGTCGTGACAAACGTGATGTCGAGACCTGCGATCCGCGACACTTTGTCGACGTCGATCTCAGGAAAGATGATTTGCTCTTGAACACCGAGCGTGTAGTTGCCACGGCCGTCGAAACTCCGGTCGGGAATGCCGCGGAAGTCACGCACACGGGGCAGCGCCAATGTCACGAGTCGATCCAGGAACTCATACATCCTGTCTCCTCGCAACGTCACACGTGCGCCGATCGGCATTCCCTGACGCAGCTTAAAGTTTGAGACGCTCTGCCGGGCGTGGGTAACGGCCGGATGCTGACCGGTGATCATGCGCAGCTCGGCAATTGCCTCGTCGAGAAGCTTCTTGTTCTCCGTAGCCTCACCGACGCCGCGGTTGACCGAAATCTTGACGAGACGCGGCACCTGCATAACGTTCGAGTACCCGAACTGCTTGCGAAGATCGTCTACGACAACGTCGCGGTAATGAGCCTTAAGTCGCGGTATATATGCCATTGTTGAGCCTAATTCTGTCGTACGCCTGCTTCGGGCGCCGCGGAACCTGTACAGCCCGTCTTGAATGTGACGTTCTGGTGCCGGTTCCCCTTACATTTATTGTTCACTCTCAGGAGTCGAGCTCTTCGCCGGTGGTCTTGGCATATCGTACCCAGTGACCACGCCCGGAATCCGGATTCTGAATTCTCTTTCTGCCCACCCGCGTGGGGTTGCCTGAAGAGTCCAGTGGCATGACGTTCGATGCGTGAATCGGCATCTCCCGCTCAATACGCCCGCCCTGCGGATTGGTCTGACTGGGCCGAGTGTGGCGAACGCGCACGTTGACGCCCTCGACGATCACGCGCTCGCGCTCGCGAAAAATCCGGAGAACCTTTCCTTCGCTGCCCTTGCTGTTGCCGGCGATCACGCGGACGCGATCACCTTTCTTGATGTGCAGCTTCTTCTGCTTATTCTTAGTACGTGGCATGACTCGACTGTCAATGTTGACGGAACGGCCGGCGCTAAAGCGACCGGACTCCGCCGTAATTACAAGACCTCAGGGGCCAACGATACGATCCGCATATAACGGCGTTCGCGCAGCTCGCGGGCTACCGGGCCGAAGATGCGTGTTCCGCGCGGCTCGTCATTCTGATTGAGCAGCACTGCCGCATTCTCATCAAAGCGGATGTACGATCCGTCTTTACGCCGGTACTCTTTACGAGTACGAACTACGACAGCGGTTGACACGTCTCCCTTCTTTACGCTTCCACCGGGAATTGCCGACTTAACCGATACGACAATCTTATCACCGATGCGCGCGTAGCGGCGTCCACTGCCACCGAGTACACGGATACAGAGAACTTCCTTTGCGCCGCTGTTATCCGCGACTGCGAGTCGCGATTCCTGTTGAATCATCGCTCTATCTCCAGATGATGTATTCCGAGTTCCGTCCGATGCTTCAGGTAGAAACCCGAAACCATTACTTAGCGCGCTCTATGATCTCGACCAGGCGCCAGCGCTTCGTCTTGCTCAGCGGGCGGGTCTCCATTACGCGAACTGTATCACCGACGCCGGCGTCGTTGTTCTCGTCATGAGCCTGGAGCTTAGACGTCCGCTTAATAAACTTGCCGTAGATCGGGTGCTTGATTTGCCGGCGGATGGCGACCGTAATGGTCTTCTGCATCTTGTCGCTCGTGACGACGCCGACGCGCTCCTTGCGAGCGCTACGTGTAATCTGTTCCATGTTTCACTCTTGGCTTGGTGAGCCGTAGTCCGTTTACAGACGCCGAAGCGCCGCCTCACCAACTACCTGAAAATATGCTTAGGCGTCGACCGCCTGTTCTTTCTGTTTGAGAATCGTGCTCAACCGGGCGATGAGACGCCGCTTATCGCGCAGAACCATAGGATTCTGGAGCTGTGCGATAGCATGCTGGAATGAGAGCTGCTGAAGCTGCTCTTTTTCTTCTGCGATGCGCGTCTTGATCTCATCGACATTGAGATCATGTATTTCTTTGGCTTTCATAACGAGTTACGGCTGTGTGGCCTCGAAAGGCGCGTTCATCGCTTCGTCTTGACTTCCGTCGGTTTGAAGTCCGGCCGGGTCACAAACTTCGTCTTTACGGGCAGCTTGTGCTGCGCCAGGCGCAGTGACTCGCGGGCGAGCTCCTGCGTTACTCCACCGCCTACTTCGAAGAGCATCCGCCCAGGACGGACAACCGCCACCCAGTACTCGGGCGAACCCTTTCCCTTACCCATTCGGGTTTCGGCCGGCTTCTTGGTGATCGGCTTATCCGGGAAAATGCGAATCCACACCTTACCGGTACGCTTCATGTTACGGGTCATCGCGATACGAGCCGCCTCAATCTGACGACTTGTGATCCGCCCCGGCTCAAGCGTCTTAATGCCGAAGTCACCAAAGCTGATTTGCGTACCGCGCTGGGCCACGCCCTTGATGCGGCCTTTTTGCATCCGGCGGTACTTGGTACGCTTTGGCATTAACATAGAATCACCTCTCTACTATTCTATATGATGCGAGCGATGCCCGCGTCATCTACGGATCCGTGGGTCAGGTATTCTGCTGGCCACCTTGCGAGCGACCACCGCCTGCGCGACCGCCTCTGTTACGACGGCGGCGTGCCGGAGGCTGCTGGGGCTGCTGTTGCTGCTGCTGACGCTGCGCCTGGACGTTCGGACTCAGGTCGGGACGGCCGAGGATCTCTCCGCGGTAAATCCAGACCTTCACACCGAGCGTACCGTAGATCGTGAAGGCTGTGGCTTCGGCATAGTCAATGTCGGCGCGGATCGTATGCAGCGGCACGCGTCCTTCGAGATACTGCTCGACGCGGCCCATCTCAGCGCCGCCCAGACGGCCGGCAACTTTGATACGGATGCCTTCAGCACCCATGCGCATGGCCGCCGTAATCGTCTGCTTCATCGCGCGACGGAACGACACACGGCCTTCGAGCTGCTGAGCAACATTCTGCGCAACCAACGACGCATCCAGTTCCGGACGTTTGATCTCGGAGATGTTGATCTGGATGTCCTTGTTCGTCAGCTTCTTCAGCTCCTCGCGCAGCTTCTCAACTTCCGCTCCTCCACGGCCGATCACGACGCCGGGGCGGCTCGTGTGCAGCGTGAGGATGACTCGCTTGGGCGTGCGCTCGATGACGACACGGCTTAGACCCGCCCGACGCAGACGCGCGGACAGGTAACGCCGGATCTCTTCATCTTCTACCAGCTTCTCCGGTAGATCCTTCTCCGCATACCAGTTCGAATCCCAGCCGCGAATGATGCCGAGTCGAAACCCGATCGGATGTGTTTTCTGACCCATAACAGTTGTTGGTCCCTTGTGCCTTCTCGCTTGCCGGTTAAGGCTGTATGCGCGAATCGGCGATAACGGCTCTGATGACTACTCTAATTCTCGACTTCGTTCGGCGACGCGACCACTACGGTGAGGTGGCTCGATCGCTTAATGATCGGCCGAGCGCGCCCACGTGGTCCGGCCTGGAATCGCTTAAAGCGAGGCCCATCGTCAACGCGGATTTCGCGCACGATCAACTCGTTCTCGTCGATCCGCTCGTCCTTGAACTTATCCAGCAGGTTGTAGACAGCGCTCTGGATAGTGATCTCGATAGGACGCGTGGCCTTCTGCGGCAGAAAGTGTAGTGCACTCAGCGCATCGCCGACGCGCTTACCGCGCAGTGCGTTGACCACCGTTCGCATCTTACGAGGCGAACTCCTGATGTGTTTACGAACCGCTCTTGCTTCCATTGCTTATCTCAGATTGACGTCGAAGATCGTCGGTCGGTGGAAGTGATGACCGATCTTCTCGTGCTTGTCCGTTCGATCAACGTTTGCCGCGTCGGTCGACTTTCTGGCCGGCGTGCCCGCGGAACGTACGCGTCGGTGCGAATTCGCCCAGCTTGTGCCCGACCATGTTCTCAGTGATATATACCGGAATGAACTGCTTTCCGTTATGCACCGCGAACGTGTGGCCAACGAAGTCGGGCGTGATCAGTGAATCACGGCTCCACGTCTTGACCACCTTCTTCTTGCCAGACTCGTTAAGCTGGTCAACCTTACGCTGCAGCTTGTAGTAGACGTAGGGCCCTTTCTTCAGTGAACGTGCCATATTTCTGTTGCTTCTGGCCGGCGGCTCTGCACCGCGATACCCACCTGGGTATCACGAACAAAACCGAACCTTACTTGCCGCGCCGACGAATGATGTACTTGTTAGACTGTTTGTTCTTCTTGCGAGTGCGGTATCCTTTCGCCGGCACACCACTTGGTGAACGGGGATGGCCACCAGAGGCCTTTCCTTCGCCACCGCCCATCGGGTGATCAACCGGGTTCATCGCCACACCACGCGTCTTCGGACGAATGCCAAGCCAGCGGCTTCTGCCAGCCTTTCCGAGCTCGATGTTCATGTGCTCGGGATTGCTGGTGGTGCCAATCGTCGCCATGCAGTTGGCCGGGACCAAGCGCGTCTCACTCGAAGGAAGCTTCAAGGTGACGTACTTGCCTTCGCGCGCCGTGAGCTGTGCGTACGTTCCCGCAGAACGGGCCAGCTGAGCGCCCTTACCAGGCTTCATCTCGATGGCGTGAACGAAGGAGCCGACCGGGATGCGCCCAAGCGGCAGGCAGTTGCCCGGCTCCGGCGGTGCATCGGGTCCGCTAACGACCTTCGCACCAACCTTAAGCTCGTTCGGCGCGATGATGTATCGCTTCTCTCCGTCGGCATAGACAAGCAGCGCGATCCTTGCCGTCCGGTTCGGATCGTACTCGATCGCAGCAACCCGGGCGGGAACGCCGTGCTTGTTTCGCTTGAAGTCAATGATACGGTAGCGCCGCTTATGGCCACCACCCTGGTGACGCACCGTAATGCGTCCGTTATTGTTTCGCCCTCCCTTACGGCGCACCGGCGCCAGCAGGTTCTTCTCGGGCTCCGACTTTGTGATCTCCGCAAAGTTGGCCTGCGAACGCTGTCGCTGACCGGGAGTCGTCGGTTTAAGTTTTTTAATCGCCATCTCTTATATCGTCTCGGGCTTACCTGCCGTCTCTCGACGGCTTTGCGCCCGGTGGGAAAATCAGATGTTCTCGAAGAAGTCGATCTGCTCACTACCCTCCTTGAGGGTAACAATGGCTTTCTTGTACGACGCCCGCCGCCCTTCGAGCACACCGCGTCGCGTCATCTGGCGCTTGCGCTTACCGCGCACGACGATGGTCCTGACTTCTTTGACCTGCACATCCGGATAGCGCTGTTCAATCGCCTTCCGGATCTCAACCTTATTTGCATTGCGATCCACCACAAAGGCGTAATGACCAGCTTCCATCTGCTGACTCATCTTCTCCGTGACGAACGGGCGGACCAGTATATCTCGTTTCATTGCTCAGTCGGTTTTGGCCTTCGCCAGAATAACGGCGTATATCGATTAGGCGGCGACGGTCGAAGGGGACAACTGCGTGACAAGTCCTTCCAGTGCACCTTCTTCGATCAGAACGACAGAAGCCTGAATGACATCGAGCGTCGAAACCTCGGATGCGTTCTTCACCCGCACCTTCTCAACGTTGCGGCCTGAGCGGTACAGTTCGGGATTGTGACCGTTCGTCAGGAGCAGTACACGAGCACCTTTCAAATCGAGCGCCTTAACAAGCGACGCAACGGCCTGCGTGCTCGCACGCTCCAGCTTAAACGACTCGATGATGCTTACCTGTCCTTGCTCGGCCTTGCGCGACAGCGCGGACCGGCGAGCCAGCACCTGTGTCTTGCGGTTAACTTTCAGATCGTACGTACGCGGACGCGGCCCGAAAATCGTACCACCACTGCGGCGAATCGGCGACTTGGCTGATCCTGCGCGCGCCATACCGGTACCTTTCTGGCGGAACAGCTTGCGCGTACTGCCTGCTACTTCGCTGCGCTCTTTCGCTTTGTGCGTTCCCTGGCGGGCGTTGGCCTGAATGCGTCGAACGTCGAGCCAGACGGCGTGATCGTTGGGCTCCACACCAAACACCGCTTCATTAAGCGGCACTGTGCGCCCTGCGTCACTTCCATCAAGTTGGAATACTTTGGCTTCCATGTCTATCTACGGTCAGTATCGTTCCGAAACCCGGCGCGTTCAGGCGGGCTGCTTCTGCTTGTGAATCTCAACGTAGCCGTTCTTATGCCCCGGGACGGCACCCTGAACGAGGAGCAAGTTCTGATCGGCCAGGATACGCGCAATGCGGAGGTTCTTAACCTTGACGCGCTCATTCCCCATCTGCCCTGCCATCTTCTTGCCCTTGAAAACCCGGGATGGATCAGAGGCACCGCTAATAGAACCGGGTGCGCGCTTCGTGGCCGACTGGCCGTGCGAGCGCTTACTACCTCCAAACCCATGGCGCCTTACAACGCCCTGGTACCCTTTACCTTTCGAGGTGCCAACGACGTCGACTCGCTCGCCCTCAGCGAACAACTGATCGAGGGTGAGCTCGTCGCCGAGGCTAACCTCAGGCACGTCGCCGCGAAACTCGCGCACTATACGCTTGGGCGATGTGCCTGCAGCCTTGAAATGACCCTTGAGCGCCGAGGAGACTCGCTTTTCCTTCTTCTCCTCGAATGCAACCTGAACGGCTTTGTAGCCATCAGGGCCATCGGCATTCTTAATCTGGGTGACCACGTTTGGTCCGGCCAGAAGAACCGTACACGGGATGTTGTTACCGGCATCGTCGAAGACGCTGGTCATCCCAATCTTCTTTCCAATAATTCCGCTCATTGTAATCCTTACTTAGTGGTCGACGAGTAACGCGACCGGATTAAGTTAAGCGATCCGCTGCGCCCGCAGTGTTTGCGGGACTGCCTCACACTTTGATCTCGACGTCGACACCGCTGGGAAGCTCGAGCTTCATCAGGGCATCAACCGTTTTGCTGCTCGTCGACAGGATGTCAATCAGCCGCTTATGCGAACGAGTTTCGAACTGCTCGCGGCTTTTCTTGTCAACGTGCGGGCTCCGAAGGACCGTGTAAATCGACTTGTTGGTCGGTAACGGAATCGGGCCGCTTACGACCGCGCCTGTCGACTTGACGGTACGGATGATCTTCTCCGCACTCTTGTCGATCAAACGGTGATCGTACGATTTCAGCTTAATACGAATCTTCTGGCTGGCCATTATCTGCTATCAGCTATGAACCTGCTGCCTGTAGACAGGCCGCCGAATGTTGTATCCGACGGCCTGTGCTCCGAGGCGAGTGTTCATCAATCAAGAATCTTTGCTACAACGCCGGCGCCGACTGTGCGGCCACCTTCGCGGATCGCAAAGCGAAGACCCTGCTCCATTGCCACCGGCTGGATCAGCTTCACTTTGAACGTCGTGTTGTCGCCAGGCATGATCATCTCAACGCCTTCCGGCAGCTCAATGTCGCCCGTGACGTCCGTCGTGCGGAAGAAGAACTGCGGACGGTAGCCCTTGAAGAACGGCGTGTGACGCCCTCCCTCTTCCTTCGACAGCACGTAGACTTCGCACTCAAACTCGCGGTGCGGCGTCACTGAACCCGGCTTACATACGACCATGCCGCGCTCAGCCGCCTCTTTGTCGATGCCGCGAAGCAGAAGACCTACGTTGTCGCCGGCCTCACCGCGGTCGAGCAGCTTTCTGAACATCTCAACACCCGTGACCGTCGAGGTCTGCTTGTCTTCCTGCATACCCACGAGCTCGACGTTGTCGCCAACGTTGATCACGCCGCGCTCCACGCGCCCCGTGACCACCGTGCCGCGGCCCGTAATCGAGAAGACGTCCTCGATCGGCATCAGGAACGGCTTGTCGGTGTCGCGCTCCGGCGTCGGGATGTAGTCGTCGACGGCCGTCATCAGCTCGATCACGCGGTCTTCCCACTCGGTCTCGCCGTTGAGCGCGCCAAGCGCTGAGCCTTTGATGACCGGCGTGTCGTCGCCCGGGAATTCGTAGGCGTCGAGCAGCTCGCGCACTTCCATCTCGACGAGCTCAAGCAGCTCCTCGTCGTCGACCAGGTCGACTTTGTTCAGGAACACCACGATGTAGGGCACGCCAACCTGGCGGGCCAGCAGAATGTGCTCACGCGTCTGCGGCATCGGGCCGTCGGTGGCGGCCACCACCAGGATCGCGCCGTCCA
>CAZRTY010000003.1:0-40762 GCA_964603055.1 uncultured Rhodothermales bacterium
GGAAGGTTACGCTGCCGGTCTGCGTCTCCTGCGGGACGTTCGACGGCAGCGGGTCGAAGCGCCACTGCTCGAGCGCCTGCATGACGGACTGCTCGAGCGCCGGGTCGCCTTTAATCAGCGGAAAGCGCTGCACGATTCTGCCTCTAGGGTCGACGGTAATCCGCACCTGAATGGTTGCGTTGACCTGTGATGTATAATCCGGAAGCGGGGCGTGTACCGCCGTGCGATTGAGTCCCTCAATCTGGAACGGCGCCGATGCCTGGTCGTCGGTGCCTTCGCCTTCCTGCCCCGTCTCGCTTCCCGTGTCTCCGTCGGCCGCTCCAACGCCCGGCGGCGCCTGAGGCGAGGCCTCCAGGTTGGCGTCGTCGTCAACGGTTGCCTCCTGCTGCGTCGGCTCTTCGGGCGCGATGAGCTCGCTCTCCGGTGTCTCGACCCGCTCTTCGTCGCGTACGACCTGTTCTTGATCCGGTAGATCAACCGGACGCGCTTCTTCAGGCGGCGTGGCCGACGGCCGCGGCTGTGGCTCGCGTTCGGATGGCGTCTCCTCCGGCTGCAGGCGATCCTCGACGGAGCGCTGCACCGCACGCCCCTCGGCGAGCGGACCAAACTCGACTTCGATATATCCCATATTCTCAAACTGCGGGGCGGCACCGCCGACCATCGTGAGAAATAGGAATAGAAGCAGATGAACCGCCAGGCTCGTACCAAGACCGATGAGGTCGTTCTTATTCATGAGACCGATTCCGTATTGGGGACCTCAAAAATAACGAAAGTACTCGTATCCACGCCGAACATTACGCCGAAGCACCTGCCGGCGACGTGGATTCGCAGACCGTGCGCAGCGACTGACCGTACGGCGCACGAATGACGCCGCGCTCTGTGATGATGGCATCGACGAGTTTCGCCGGGGTTACGTCGAACGCGGGATTGTAGACGTTAACGCCCGCCGGTGCGGTAAACTTCCCGAATCCGCGGCGCACCTCCTCGGCGTCGCGCTCTTCGATCACGATGTCTTGCCCGGATGCCGTGCCGAGATCAATTGTACTGACCGGGGCGGACACGTAAAACGGGACGCCGTGTGCATGCGCGAGAACGGCCAGGCCGTATGTGCCGATCTTATTCGCGACATCGCCATTGGCTGCGATTCGATCGGCGCCAACGATAACGGCATCCACGTTGCCCCGTTGCATCACATGAGCCGCCATCGAGTCGGTAATGAGCGTGGCATCGACGCCCGACTTCATGAGCTCCCACGCTGTGATCCGGCTTCCTTGAAGAAGAGGCCGCGTCTCGTCTACGAATGCTTTCAGCGGGCGTCCACGTTCCTTCGCGAGAATGATCGGTGCAAGGGCCGTCCCATAACCCGACGTTGCTACGCCACCCGTGTGGCAATGCGTAAGAACCGTGTTCGCGTCGTCGAGCAGTTCGAGCCCGTACTCGCCCAGACGTCGTCCTGCGTCCTGGTCCTCCGCGAGAATCGATTGAGCCTCTCTTAGAAGCTGGGCACGCAGTGATCCAGCACCGCCTTCGGATCCGCCTCCCTCCCACTCATTCAGGACCTGTCGCATCCGCTCGAGGGCGTAGAACAGATTGACGGCCGTCGGACGCGTTCCAGCGAGAAGGTCAATCGAACGACCGACATGTTCTGACAGCTCTCGAGTAGGCCGTTCATCCTGATCACGGAGTGCGAGGACGACGCCGAACGCGGCCGCGATGCCGATTGCAGGCGCACCGCGAACGGCGAGCCGGCGGATGGCGATGGCCATGGCCTCCGGTGTTTCAATCCGGAGCCAGTTTTCGTGCTCGGGAAGCGCCGTCTGATCGAGAAGCGATACGGCAAACTCGTCGTCGAGCCAGTGAAGCGGTGGAATCATCTATGATGAGGGTGACGGAACGAGAATCGATTCAGTAAACGCCAAGCGGTACACGAGGCGCTACACCGCCGGACAGTTCGCCTCAGCGTTGTGCAATGGGTGTGCCGAAACGCATGCTCGCGGCGATCCGATGCGAAAAACCGAGCTCCGAGGGAATGCCTGCGAAATCGCCGAAGCCATAGTCAATGGAAATCCGATCGAGGATGAGCCCTGCGCCTACGGTGGGTACGATATCAGCGCCGCCGCGCCCATCCGTGGCAAGCCGGTTAATGCCGGCTCTGAGGGCAACCAGATTTCGGTAGACGTATTCGGCACCAAGCCGCGGGTGGAACGACACCTCGCCCATATTGGCGGCATAGGTTTTCTGCCCATCGAAGGCAAGATCAACGTCGGCGGCAACGGTCACGGCGTGCATCCCCATCGGGATTGAATAGCCGGCGCCTAGTCTCATAAGTGGGAGTACCAGCTCGGTACCGCCCTCCGGCATTACTTCGCCGAAGTCTTCCTCGATCGGACGGAGCGCATCCTGATTCACGCTCCACGTCTGAAGCATCGTCGATGCGTCTTGCAGGGTGGCTCCGGCCGTGAATCCGCCCATCGTGTACTGCACGGCGACGTCGAAGCTATATCCCCACGCCGAGGCAAAGTGGCCGATGTTTCGGCGGATAACCTTCGCCGTAACTCCGGCCGACAACGCATCATTGACGCGGCGGCCGTAGCTGAAGAAGAACGCATAGTCGGCAGCGGAGAACGTCGTGATGTGCGATCCGGGGTCCGACTTGGGGCGGTCGCGCTCGGAATCCCACGCGTCGAGCGTGTTTTTGATGTCGTTGACGCCGCTGCGGAAGAAGGAAATCCCAACGGCTGAGCGATCGTTGAGCGGAAAAACGCCACCTGCGTAATCGAACGATACAATCCCCGCGAACCGCTCGGCGTGCATGTAGCCGACTTCCGAGTGGGTGATCCGCGCGAGCCCCGCCGGATTCCAGTAGCCCGCACTTACGTCTTGCGCGAGGCCGACGTGAGCGCCGCCCATGCCAAGAGCTCGCCCGCCTACACCGCCCGCAAGGAACTCGGCGCCATAACGGACGACCGTCTGGGCACTAACAGGGGCAACGCTAAAGAGAAACAGAACCAGAGCGAGCGACAACCCGGCGATTCGAGCGCGATTACGACTCATCAATAGAAGGATAACGACGAATTAATGGAGTCGTAGCGTTGCTTCAGAAGCTCAGTATCAGACAATGAAAAGGAAGCTGGTGCCGCGTGCTAAACCATTGCAAGATCTGCAATTAGCGCCGACTGGTCAAGGCATAGTTACGGATATTCATCGCGGTGTGCTAATGGATCAGATAGCGCAGTCGCGCAGCCGAAGAGCGCGTCGACTATCCGAGCTTCCTGAGCCGTGCGCCGAAAGCTCCGTCGATGCCGTGCCGGTACGGCAGTGCCTGGTAATATCCGGTCTCAGTAACAAGTTCTTTGGGTACGAATTCGGCCGCCGTCTCGAGGTGGAAATCGGGATTGCGTTGAAGAAAGTGCTCGACCTGTGTTTCATTCTCTTCGGGCTCGATGCTACAGGTCGCGTAGACAAGGAGGCCACCTGGAGCCACGGCTTCTGCTGCGCCGTCGAGTAGTCGAGCCTGCAGCGCAATGAGCTCCGCGAGCTGCTCGGGTGTGCGCCGCCACCGTAAATCAGCTCGCTTGTTCATCACGCCGAACCCTGAACAAGGCGCATCGAGAAGGACGGCATCGGCCTGCCCGACGATCTCCGCGAGCTTTTCTGCGTCCCCCGCCTTTGCCTCCACGTTATCGAGGCCGAGCCGAGCCGCGGCCTTACCGATCAGCTTCGTCCTCCCCGCATGAATATCTACGGCAATGACACGCCGATCGTTCATCTGAGCGGCGTAAAGCGCCTTGCCGCCCGGAGCCGCACAGGCGTCCACAAGCAAGCCATCCACATCCGCCAGCAAATGCACAACGAGGCCGGCGGCTTCGTCCTGTACCACGCAGAGTCCTTCCCGAATCATGTTCGCGTGGATGAGCGGCTGCAGCGAACGCACGCGCACGAAGTCATCGAGGAAAGAAGACGGCTCGTGTTCTACCTCGAGCTCGTCGAGTTTCGTGATGAAAGACGCTCGGTCGATGCGCGCGGTATTGATCCGCACGCCGTAAACAGGTCGTGCGTTGTTCCATTCGATCAAACGCTGTGTTTCATCCGCGCCAAGTCGTTTGAGCCATCGTCTGACAATCCATGTGGGATGCGACCCGAGTATTGCGACGTTTTCCGCGTCGTCCGTTGACGTCGGCTCCGGCAATTGATCACGTTGCCGCAGCACGGATCGCAGAATCCCGTTCGTAAGTCCTGATGCACCGCGACCGGACAACTGGCGTGCAAGGTCGACGGCTTCGTTGACGGCCGCGTGCGGCGGCGTCTCGAGAATCAGCAATTCGTAGAGGCCAATCCTCAGCACATGCCGGATCGACTCTTCGAGCTTCTCGGGCTCGCCTTTGAAGAAATGATCGATCAGAAAATCGAGGCGCCGCTGCCAGCGCGTGACACCCGACACGAGTTCAGTCGCATAGCGGCGGTCTCGCGGATCGAGGTCGGCCGAGGTCTCGATCAACGCGCGGTAGGCGCCCTCCCCTGAAATCCGTCTAAGTTGCCGAACGGCCTCTTCGCGAGCACTCATTAATACCGGGGATTGCGTATTCGATGTGATACTTCTTTGGCCGCAGCACTGGCGGCGAGCGTCAAGACGTCTCGAGCCGGCGAAACGGGCGGATTGTAGACGAGATCCAGATTCATGAGATCAAACACGGTGCCGCGCTGCCTGAGGATTGGCACCAGGACGTTGACTCGCATTGCGGCACCGTCGTTGCCGACGATCTCACCGCCGAGCAGGCGGCCCGTCCGGTGCTCGGCGACCAGGCGAACATGGATCTCGGCCGATTCCGGCGCTGACGAACCGCGCGAGACATGCTTCACGACGACGTCGAAGCAATCAAAGCCTGCATCTCTTGCCTCTTGCATACGGAGGCCCACTGCCGCCACTTCGAGGCCGAAGACTTTCACTGCCGATGCCACGACCACGCCGGGAAATCGCTCGGGCGTGCCACGGCCTTTCCGAGCGGCGTTACGGGCGGCAACGCGGGCCGTCCGAAAAGCAACCGGTGATAAGGGCAGGTTGATTTTCGCGCCATCGATCATGCGCGTCACTTCGCAAACATCACCGCAGGCCCAGACATTCGGCAGGTTCGTCCGCATACCCTCATCACACGCAACAGCGCCTGTTTTTCCGAGCCGCACTCCGGCGGCAGATGCCAGATCCGTATTCGGAACGATGCCGGTGCAGAGCAGCACGAGATCGCAGTAGATCAATTCACCACGATCGGTGCGGACAGCCTTGAGCTTTTCGTGCCGATCTGTCTCAATCGCCGTTGCCGCCTCAAAGCGCAGCGCGACGCCATGCTCGCGGAATCGGGTATGGATGATCGGCCGCAGCGCATCGTCAATGTGGCGGTTCATCAACCCACCTGCCGGCTCGACGATGGACACGCGGATACCTCGCCGCCGCAGTGCCTCCGCCATCTCAAGGCCGATATAGCCTCCTCCAAGAATAACGGCGTGCTTGACCTCCTCTCGATCGAGCCTCGATCGCAATTGGATGAGGTCATCGAGCCGCCTGACGGGATAGACGCCCTCGGCGCCGACACCCGGCATCTCGGGGATTCTCACGCGCGCGCCCGTTGCAAGGATGAACTTGTCGAATCGCTCATGGGATACCTCCCCATCCGTGAGCCGCCGGACCACGAGGCGATTTCGGTCCGGCAAGATCGCTTCTACACGGTGCCGGGTTTTCACGGTGACACCCTTCGCTCGCTCGAATTCTGCGGGATCGAAAACGATTAGATCATCATGATTCGCCATCCCTCCCGCAGCAAAATGCGGCATCTCGCAGGCACTGTACGAGATGTGCTCGCCTTGCTCAAAAAGCACGACATCGGCATTCGGATCTACGCGTGCAGCTTCGGCTGCCGCTGCCGGCCCCGCCGCAACCCCGCCGATAATGGCAATCCGCTGTTGCTGCATACGCGATTTAACTGTCGATGACACGATCTGCTACTCGGGCCGAAGTGCCGTTAAAGGATCATCAGGCTCGACGTGACCGCGTGGATGAGCCTTGTCGTGTGCAGCCGGCTCAAGGTGGGCGGTTACGACGACATCGTCCTCGGGGAAAACGCGGTCCAGCTCCTCCTCCACATCGTGCGACGCCGAGTGCGCTGCCGCCAGCTTCACATCCCCCTCAAACAAAAGATGGTATTCGATCCATCGCTGACTACCCGTCTGACGATGACGTACCTGGTGATACCCGGCTACTGCCCCTTGATCCACGGCGGCGTCGAGAACGGAAAGAATGGCGAGCGTGTCTTCATCGTCGCTCTTTTCCATCAGCCCCTCAAACGACTGTCTGATCAACTGATAGGCTGTGAGCAAAATGTTTAGCGCCACGCCAATTGCCACGAGAGGGTCGAGCCAAACGATGTCGGTAATGATCACCAGGCCAACGCCCACCATCACCCCGATACTCGTCCACATATCCGTCAGCACATGACGCCCGTTCGCGACCAGCGCAAGGTTGTTGTACCGCCTGCCGCTGCGTATCAAATAGAGGCCGAGCGCCAGGTTGACGAGCGTCAGCGTTACGAGCACGCCGAGTCCCAGACCCAACTGCTGCAGCTCGGGACCACGGATGAGGTCATCGATGGCCGAGTAGATGATCACGCCGGCCGCCAGCATGATCAGTCCGCCTTCAAAGCCCGCCGAGAAATACGACGCCTTGCCATGGCCGTATGGATGGTCGGCATCGGCGGGTTTTAGCGAGTACCACACACTGATCGCGACGATGACCGTCGCCAGGATGTGGACGATTGATTCGGCGGCATCCGAGAAAATGGCCGCGCTGCCAGTCAGCACGTAAGCCGAGACCTTTCCCGCAAGCATCAGGACGCTGACGAGCACGCTCACCAGTATCGGCTTGAAACGTGGATCGGTCAGACGGGCGTCGGGCATTCAGATGAAAATGAGGCTGGTGGCGAGAGCTATTCCGATGCGTCCCCGCTGCCGGGCCGAATCAGGCGCAATTTAATGAACACTTGCGACATCGGGGACGTTCGAGCCAGCGTTCATTCGATGTTCGAGACGATGACCGACGAGCTACGCGAGAAGCTTAATAACCTCCCGACGCGGCCGGGAGTCTACCAGCACAAGGATTCAGAAGGCAACGTTCTTTACGTCGGCAAGGCCAAGAACTTGCGATCGCGGGTACGCTCGTATTTCCAGGAGGCCAGACCCGCGGATGGCCGGCTCCGGATCATGATCCGGAAGATTAACGACACCGAGGTCATCGTTACCGATACCGAGGCCGAGGCCCTCATCCTCGAGAACAACCTCATCAAGAAGCTCAAGCCGCGCTACAACATCAACCTGCGCGACGACAAGAGCTACCCGTTCATCTGCATCAAGAACGAACGTTTCCCCCGCGTCTTCCCGACGCGCCGCGTGCGCAAAGACGGATCGAAGTACTTCGGCCCCTACACCGACGTCAAGAACATGCGGCTGATGCTGCGCACCATCCGTTCCATCTTTATGCTGCGCACGTGCAACCTCAACCTGACGCAGTCGGCCATCGATGCGGGCAAGTATCAGCCTTGCCTCGAGTATCACATCAAGAAATGTGCGGCGCCGTGCGTGGGCCTGCAGCCGGAGGAGGACTATAATCAGACGATCATGCAGATCGAGAAGCTGCTGAATGGCCACACGAAGGAATTGATCGGCTTGCTGCGCGATGAGATGAAACGCCTCGCCTCGGAGATGAAGTTCGAGGAGGCAGCATCGCTTCGGGATCGGATCGCCGCGCTCGAGAAATACTCCGCCCGCCAGCGCATCGTCAGCCAGGATTTCGAAGATCGCGATGTCTTCGCCCTCGCCGTCGACCGCGAGGAAAGCGTAGCCTGCGGTGTCTTATTCAAAGTGCGCGAAGGCACCGTCATCGGCCGGCAGCACAAGTACATCCGTCGCATCGAGGGGCTGACGGATGAATCGCTGCTGCAGTCGCTCCTCGAGTCGTACTACACCGAGACCACGTTCTTCCCCGAAGAAGTCCTGCTGTCGCACAACATCCCCGAGCCCGAACCGCTTGAAGAAGTCCTTCGCCGCGGGCGCGGCAAGAAAGTAGCCGTCCGCATGCCACAGCGAGGCGACAAAGCCGGGCTCGTGCGCATGGTCGAAACCAACGCCAACCTGCTTCTCGACGAGTGGAAACTCCAGAAAGAGAAGCGGGGCGAGGATCGCATTCCGTTCGCGGTCAAGAAGCTGCACAAAGATTTGCGGCTCGACGACCTGCCCCGCCGGATGGAATGCTTCGACATCTCGCACCTCTCCGGCACCGGCACCGTCGCATCCTGCGTCGTCTTCCAAGATGGCAAGCCGCGAAAGAGCGATTATCGCCATTACAAGATTCGCTCGGCCGAGGGCAAGCCCGACGACTATCTCTCCATGCGCGAGGTCATTGCGCGCCGCTACAAACGAATCCTTGCCGACGACGGCCCGTGGCCGGACCTCGTCGTTATCGACGGCGGCAAAGGTCAGCTCTCGAGCGCCGTCGAAGCGCTCCAGGAGGTCGGCGCCTACGGCCGTTTCCCTGTCATCGGCCTCGCCAAGCGCCTCGAGGAGGTCTTCTTCCCGGGCGACTCCGAATCGATGCTCATCGCCAAAGACTCGGCATCACTCCAGCTCCTGCAACGCCTCCGCAACGAAGCCCACCGCTTCGCCATCTCGTTCCAGCGCACACAACGCACGAAGCGAACCATCCGGACCGAGCTCACCGAGATCCCCGGCATCGGCCCAAAAGTATCGGCACGGCTCATCGGCACATTCGGCTCGGTAAAGCAAGTCCGCGAGGCCTCCGAAGAACAGCTCTCGGCTGTCGTCGGACCCGCACGCGCACGGGCCGTCAAAACCTACTTCGAGGAGCAGGTCGAAAATCCAGCGTAGGGCCAGAGTCCTAGCGGCATCGCTCTTTCGCGGCGGGCTTTGTTTTGTGGGGAACCGGGCTGCCGCCTCGCCCCCGTCCGCGGCCCCGCGCCGGGACGCCGATGGCCTCGTCCGCCCCAGCCGCTCTTTATCCGCCAACTTCGGACGCTCGATCGTAACGCCGCCAACAAAATGAGCGGGCCATAAAAAAAGCCCCGGCCGTAAACCGACCGGGGCTTTTAGCGATTCGTCAAAACGGAACCGATCAGCTGATCACTTCCACGTTCTGAGCGTTCGGACCTTTCTGTCCCTGACCAACCGAATACTCAACATGGTCACCCTCGTTAAGAGAGCGGAACCCGTCGCTGCTGATCTCGCTGTGATGGACGAATAGATCTTTACCGCCTGCATCAGGGGTGATGAAGCCGTAGCCCTTTTCGTCGTTGAACCATTTTACGGTTCCTGTTTCGCGGTCTGCCATTGTGTAAAGCCTGTACCAGAAGAAAAACGTGAATCACGTGGCAAAGCCGATCTGTACTTCACTGCGTAAAGAATACTACGATGGGCTACTGCCTCGAACAAATTAAAGATACATCGAAGATTATCCCGTGTCAATCCTCTTATGCACGATGCATTTGCATATACCCTTCGGTAAGTTTTGGCGGCAGCTTAAGTAGGGCTTATCTGTGCGGCGGCCCGATGTAGTCATCACCTCAGTCTCTCCCCAATGCTTAACTATATCTGGGCCGGGCTTATCGTCTTCAGCCTCGTCTTTGCGATCACTAACGATGTGCTGGATATATCGTCTGATCGCTACCGAAACGGCGAGTCTTTGCCTGTAGGGCTCGATTTGCCGCAGGGTTATCAGCCGGACGAGCGCCGCGTCCGCGTCGACATCCTGATTGACGGAGATCTTTTTGGCGACTTCTACGACACCGATGTAAGACCCGATAGTGCGTACCCGGGCTACCTCGTTCGTACCGCCGACGGCACCGTTCTTCGCTTCGACGCTGCGGCTCAACTGCCCGAACCACTGGCCACGATTCACGGTTTTTCCTCCTCCCGAGACGATGAATTGCAGGGAGAACTCGTCAGTCAGCAAGTATCTGCAGACTCGACGTTCATCGCGGGGCAGGTGGAATTCAGCCCCGTTCGCTTCGTTAAGGTGAACGCTATTACCGCCGCGGCTTTCGCCTTTGCCGAGAGCGCTGCCCAGCTCGCGCTCGGGCTTATCGGTGTGCTTGCCCTTTTTCTGGGGCTCCTAAAGATCGCCGAAGCGTCGGGCATCGTGGCTGCACTCGTCCGCTTTACCCAGCCGGTCTTCCGGCCTCTATTCCCTGAGATCCCGAAGGGCCATCCCGCCATGGGGATGATTGTCTTGAATCTGACGGCCAACATTCTCGGGCTCGGTAACGCGGCCACACCACTGGGCATCCGTGCGATGGAGGAGCTCCAAAAGCTGAACCCCACCAAAGAGACGGCCACAAACTCAATGGTAATGCTGCTTGCTCTGAACACGGCCAGCGTTCAGATCGTGCCGCCTACACTACTCGTCGCGGTGATGGGCCTTCAAGTCAACGAACTGATCCTTCCCATCATCATCGTCACGGCTTTGTCGACGACAGTCGCCGTATTAGCCGCGCTCGGATTGCAGCGCCTGCGGGTTTATCGCCGCACCGACCCGGCCATCCACGGCGCCGACGCCGAACGCAACCTGCCCGCCCACGACGATAACGCCTGATCTCACGACGATGCTACGTACGATTATCGACATCTTTACCGTGTTCGTCCTTCCGGCAATGATCGTCGGATTCCCGCTCTATGGCCTATACAAAAAGGTACCGGTCTACGAGGAGTTCGTCGAAGGCGCTAAGGACGGCTTCCGCGTCGCTGTGATGATCATCCCGTACCTCGTCGCCATCCTGTTTGCGATCGGGATGTTTCGAGCCTCAGGTGCAATGGACTTCCTCGTCGAAGGATTGCGGCCCGTGCTGGGCTTCTTCCGCATCCCTCCCGAAATCATACCGATGGCAATCGTGCGTCCGCTGACGGGCTCGGGATCGGCAGGAATCGTCGTCGACATGATCAGCGCCTACGGTGAGGATTCCGTCCTGGTGAAGATCGCCGCGACAATGTTCGGCTCCACGGAGACCACGTTCTACGTGCTCGCAGTCTACTTCGGCGCCGTCAATATCAAGAAGACGCGGCACGCCGTGCCAGCGGGCTTGCTAGCCGACGTCGCGGCCATGCTCGTGGCCATCTATCTCATCCAGCTCATGTTTGGCTGGGTACTCTGACGCGCCCGACGTTAAAGCCGGATGACGCTGTTCACACCGAAGTACGGGTTCGGTGCGGTGCCGTCGGCTTCATCGTCGTTGATCCAGTTCTCGCCGTCGGCCAGGTAGCGAAACTCGTAGGTACGGTCCGTATCCAGCTTGATCGTAGTCGACCAGACTTTGCGCGACCGAACGTACTTCATGGGGCTGCCGTCTTCCTTCCAATCGTTGAAGTCGCCCACGACGGCGGCACTCTCGCGAGCGGCGTCTCCCGGAAGTTCGAATTTGACTCGAGCGGACGTCCCTTTGGAGTTGATTTTCTTCTCGATCATTGTGAACGCGTGCTGGAAAATGAAATTGCGAGGCCGGAGAATCCGAGGCACAAATAATGCACAGCGGTCTGCCGGTGATTCTGTCGACAAGCTACTCTGCCGAGCTTCGGTTTAACAAGCCGCCGCATGAGACGAAAGCGTTTCCGCCTGCGTCCCGTTGCATTATTATTTCGTAAACCGACCCGCTGAGGTGATTTTCATCGAGCCGAGATGCCGGTCACGGTCAGCAATCGGTCAGTTCCAACGCTGATGTCGTCGTAGTAAATGAACGCCTGGTAGGTGTTCTGCGGACGCGGAGCCGACTCATTGAGCGCCCGATTAAGCCGCGCATCACGAGACCAGTATCGGTATTCATACGCGCCCTGCTTCACGAGCCCATTGCCTTCGTAGCGGCGCTGCTCCGCGTTCCAGGACAGCTTGAAGTTATCCGTAGGCGTCCATGCGTTGAACGCGCCGATTACGTAAACATCGCCCATATACGGCACCTCATTTCCGGGCACCAGCGCGAACTGAACGTCGACGTATTCCGATTGCAGGGCCGGCACGGCTCGATCCCGGACGGCCGACTGCACCACGGGCTGGCCGTATTGCAGCGGCGCGAGGCCCGTCCCACCGAAGTGAGCATAATCCGGAGAGAGCGTTACCCGAAACGGCGACGCGCCATAATCGATGTCCTCGATCTGCTGGCCCACTTGCAATACACCTAAGTCGAGAAAATAATCGGCACCTTCGGCTCTGAACGCGGCATCTGGCGGAAGATAAAACCGGAGCATCGGCGCCTCGATCAGCGACGGCCGGGTTGCGCAGCGGCCCTCGGAGAAACGACCGTTACGCACAAAGCACGTGGAAAAGTCGAGAGGGCTCGCCCCTTCGCCACGCTCCGGCCGGAAGAGCAACGTAGGCTGGACGCCGGAGAATCCAGAGCCCGCCATCAGCACGTTTTCAGCCGTCATTTCGGCTGCAACCGATTGCTCAGTGATGAAGAACGGCAACTCAAATAGAACGTCGTCTTCCATCCCCTGCTCGGCCACGCGTAAAATGTAATTGCCACTGACTCGAAACGTGATCGACTCGTTAGGGAAGCGATAGACGAAGTGCTGGTAGCGGACTTCGGTCGCTTCGGATGGCCGGTAGTCGAGAAGTTGGTCTCGGTGGAACGTGGACAGGTACTCGCCGGGCGAAAGATCTCGGCGCCACTCGCGATCGGCGTGGTAGAAAAAGACGGACAGCGGGCGGCCCGCATCGGCAAGCAGATCGAATCGAAGCGTGAGCTGATCGCCAGAACCAAGCGTCATAATCGGAAGCCGGCCCTCCCCCTCGCCCGGATACAACTGCGGCGTCGCAATCTGGGGCGACAGTTCAGCCAACTGCGGCACACCGATGACCGACACCTCGTCCAGACGATCCGGAGGACGCACCCGTTCGTCTCGATCCTCAGTCGACGCACATGCGCTTGCAAGCACGAGTATGACGATCAAGAGCAAGCGATGCATACCGGGGCGATGAATAGGTGTTGAGGAAGGAGACGACCTTGGTCTTTCAAACGTCGTTCAAATCAATCCGGCGCGGCATCCTCAGGTTTCCGGTTCGCTGCCCGCCACGTCAGCATGTCTGCAACATACTCGTTGTAGCGGAGCGCATCGATGGCACCGCGTCGTTTCTCCAGTTCGATCAGTGCGTGCACCACGGCGCGGGCCCGCTCGAGATCTTCTGTCCGGCGCGCGATGGAAAGCTCGACCTGCAACGCATAACGCTGGAGAAGCGGCTCGGTGAATTCGCTTCGAGCCGGTAACCAGGCATCCGCCTTCATGAAATTGCCGCGGCTCAATGCGGCGTTCGACATGGTGAGCGAGTCTGCAAAATTTGTCGCGCGCATCGAAGAAGCACCGTGCCGATCGTAGGCGACCTCGACAAACCCCGAGAGGTCGGATGATCTCCGGCGTAGCAGGATGGACGTCCGCAAACCATCCACATAGGAAGGCATCTGCCCATACACGGCGCCATATCTGGCGCGAGCTTCCTCGGTGCCGCCGGACAGTCCGTACACATCCGCCTTCAGCATCTCGAACGACGCGCCCGCATCCAGCGAGTCAATCCCATCAACAAGTCGACGAGCCTCCTCGGCGCGTCCTTCCGCCAACAGCAATTGAAGCGCGAGCCGAAGTGAGGGCAGGTAGTCGCCTCGCTCATCAAGCGATTCTCGGATATGATCCAGCGCGCGCTCCCAGTCATCCTGCTCAAGCGCTTCCCAGGCTTCGTAATACGAGCGGCGGTACGGCGCTACGTAGTGCGGACATCGCCGTTCGAACAACGATGGAGCTGAGAATCGTGTGAACGACGCCTGGCCGGCTGCCGCCGAGACAACCTGCCGCTGTTCAAGCCGGCCACGCCACTCCTCCACCAGTTCATCGAGCGATTTCCCATACGCCTTCGCGAAACGGCCGGAGCGATACACCTCTTTCAGCGGATCAGCACCGTACGCGTCGAGCAAATATCCCACAAAAGAACCAGACGACGAGTAGGCGACGGCGCCCCTGCCCGTCCAGAAGCCGAGTGGCGAGAGACGATCGGCAATGGCATCCAGGCGGTGCTGCGCATCGGGTCCACTTCGGGTGAGCGATGCCAGCACGAGGTCGTCATGAGACGGCCCACCTGACGGCGCTTCCAACGCGACAGCCAGCCCCTCGATCAAGGCAACCGCTGGCGAAGCGTTGATGATCGGTAGCCCGAACTCGCGCGATACTATGTGTACGAGCTCGTGCGTGATCGTCCGCGGAGAATCGCTGACCAACACATGCATTTGTGGCCGGCGCAGCCATACCGGCGTGACGCTGGTGAACCGACTGCCCGTTAAGCGGCCACGTACGAAGGGATTCGGATACAGATAAACATGAATGCGCCGGTCAACCTCAATATCAAGTACGTCTTGTAAGTGGGCGTAGTGGTACTCGAGTTCATCGGTGACAAACTGTACTCGACGCTGCGAATGCTCATCCGACGTGTGGTGGATGACGAAGCCTGCAGTTACCGTGCGCTTGTCGAGCTGCTGTTCGAGATGCCCGTAGGTTGTGTTGATGCCAAGGGCGGCGGCATTCAAGTAGATGAGGCCCATCCCGAGCGCCGTACTCAGGATGGCTATCGAACGTTTGAACGACGGCCGCCGATCGGTAAGCGACGCGGCGGCAAGCAAACACAACACTGACCACCCGAGCGTCAACAACCGGAACCAGCCGTAGCTAGGCCGCCACCGGATGTCCTCCTCATAGATGGGCCCGAGGACACCGCCGAAAACATGGTTGTGGGTGAAGAATTGTGGATGCAGGCCGAGATCGTACATCACCCCACCGATCATGACCGCGAGTCCGGTCAGGATAAACACCGCGCGTTTACGACTGACCGATGACGCCGCGATTAAAGCCGCGAGCGATGCACCCAGGACGACCGACGGAACCGCGAAGACGAGGAAGTAGGCAAAACCTGTAGCGTAAGCACAATTAGGCGCCCAGACGAGCGACAGGCTGAGCATTGCGAGCGGCACAGCGAGAAGCACCACCTGCCTGCCGATCGCGAGGAACGGCGACGTGCCTCTTTGCAGCGGCTTCAGCTCGAGGAGGCCGGCGAGGAAGAATCCACTTGCCGCGATGACTGCGGCCGATTCCACGTGGAGGATTTGCAGCACGGGCCATGGCCAGAGCCCGAGGCAGATGATGCCGTAAACAAGTGCGCCGCGCCAGAGATCGCGCATCGTTCATGCTGCGTGACAAGATGCGGGGGATGCGGTAGCGGCTGGAGCCCGGGTCCGAAGTGGCCTTCGCTATACGATCACCACCGTCAATCCAACCGACAGCACCTCTTTAAACTGGAGGGCGTCGCTCACTTCTCGGTCGTAGTACGTGATGAACTCAAAGTTGACGCCGAGCCAGCTGTTGACGCGCATCGAGACCAGGTTCTCCCACATCATATCCGGTAAGTCGGCCCGGTTGAACGCGGCGAAGAGACCGAGCGTTGAACGATAGCGGACGTTCGTGGCGATCTCCAGGTTTACCTCCGTCCGCGACTCCATACCTACCTGATAACGCAGCGCCTGGTCGAAATCGAGTCCATAGAGCGAGCGCAGGTACTTGTTCGCGACGATGGTCTGCTTGCTACCGACACCGAGCCGGTATTTAAACCATTCGTCGGGACCGCCTACGTATGACAGACCGATCGATTGTTGCAGCGTGGCCGGCGAGAAAAAGTCAGAGACTTTGACCGGGGCCTCACGCCCGTCGTTGAACGGGTTCCGCTCGTAGTTGAAACCCTGGGCGAACTGGGTACGGACGTCGAATGCCAGCGTCGGATTAAACGTATGGAAGAATCCGTTGCCTGTATAATTGATCGCCGTGTTCCAGTGGATCAGGTCCTCGACTTTGCGCAACGACGATCCGTTCTGGCGGACGATCCCGAATGCGAGGCGGGTCTCATGGTTGGTACGCCACGACGGCGTGCGCCGGACGAACTTACCCGACAAGTTCGCTGACGACGCGAGTGAATTCGTCCCGCCCTCGGCCCAGTTGCTGAAACCAGTCTGAGAGCCGCTGATGCGCGCGACGACGTCTGTCTGCCAGCGTCTTGGCGCTATTTCGACGGTGTCAGCCTTGGCTTCCCCTGTGGGTTCGTTGTCATTGACGGGCACTCCGGCCCACACCAAAGATTCCCCTCCGAGCGCGGCCAATACCAGCCACGCCGCCGTTAATAACCAGCGTTTCCTCACCTTAACGTCGACCAGGTCGTGCGCACAATAAACAAAAGGCTATGCCCACCGGGAGCATAGCCTTAAATGATCAACCGAGCAAAGCCGGACGATCAACCTTCATTCTTTTTATCCTGAATCTCAACGCGAATGTCCTGCGCCATCTTTTTCAGGTCCTGCATTGCCTTACGTACTCGCGTACCTGCGGCTTTGTTACTCTTCTCGTAGAACTGGGTGAAATCACGTTCCTGTGCGTCAACGAATTCCTTCAGTTCGGAAAATCGGCTCATGAGGTACCTCCTCGTGGTGTATAGTTAGAAAAAGCAATAGCCGCGTAGCGCGCTGAATTGGCGCTCCAACATAAAGCACGCCTTATGTGCTGTCAAGGACGGAAAGCGTCTGATCGCTCAATAATGGCGGTTATTGGCTCATCACCTGACGTAGCTGCCGCGTAGCGCCGCCGTCGATGGGTACCGAACAGGGTTGGTGATGAGCACCGGAGATTCTGTTAAAACAACAGCTTCCATCACGTCGGGCTCGGTGAAAACATCGGCAGCTCGGACGTCCGCCATTGTCACATTCTCGATCGGGTCGGAGCCGCGCATGATGCCCGGCAGATTGTTTCGGCTGAAAAAGACGACCTCCGTGGCGCCTCCCAAGGCATCGATGAGGCAGGGAAGGAATTCGGATGGAGGAACGGCTCGCGTCGATCCATCGGGTCCGGCAGCCGTGGCGGACATGAGTGGCACAACGCCCGTGCGAAGAACATCCTTGAGCCAATCTGCTCGGCTGGATCGCAGCCTGCCTCCCTCCCACACCATAAAACCCCGATCTGAACCAGCAACGCCGACGGCGTGCACCATATTCTCGGTGAGCAGGCGGGTGAGGCGACGGTTAAAGTCGTGCAACGCCGTACCGACCATTGGCACGATCTCGGGCGGCGGCGCAACCGGAGCGCCGTCTTCCATATCGATGAAGATGCCTTTGCCCTCGAACCAGCGCTCGAGGAACGAACCCGGACCATGCACCACGATCGTTCGCCAGTCTCGCGGCCTCTTGGCGACGGCGTGAGCCATGGCGCGTAGGAATAACGTGTCGTTGAGGTGGTGACGGTCGAGATAGATGACGGACGTCCTGGCCGCCGAGTAATGTGAGGTCATGCAGGAAGAAACGTGTCGAGCCGAACGTCATTCAGTGAATACCGAGGGCGGCGTTGATCCCCCGCCGGACGATAACGTTCTTAGCAGCAACGATCTTAACAGCGGCGTTTTCACCACCGCCCCGAGTGGTGCCGTTGGACCGATGACCCTTTCGATTGTTCATGCCTCAGTTTAGTCACCTTCACGTCCATACCCAGTACTCACTGCTCGACGGTGCTGCGCGTATCAATCAGCTCGTTTCGCGCGCGGCCGAGCTCGAGATGCCGGCGATTGCCATCACCGATCACGGCAATTTGTTCGGCGTGCCCGAGTTCTACCATTCGGCCCGCAAGGCAGGCGTCCGGCCCATCATCGGGTGCGAGTTTTATATCACGCCGGCGGGCATGGGCGACCGCAACGACCGTACGCGGTATCACCAGGTGCTACTGGCCAAAAACGAGACCGGCTATCGCAACCTGATGAAACTGTCGTCGCTGTCGTACATGGACGGCTACTACTATAAGCCGCGTCTTGACGTCGAGACGCTGGAGAAGTACAGCGACGGTCTTGTAGCAACCACGTGCTGCCTTCAAGGCGAAGTGTTGCAGACGATTCTGCACAAAGGTGAAGAGGCCGCCCGGACGGTGTTCGAAAAATGGCTCGGCATCTTCGGCGACGACTATTACATCGAGATCCAGGATCACGGCATCGGCGATCAGCAGACGTGCAACCATGTTCTGCTGAAATGGGCGAAGGAATACAACGTCAAGGTCATCGCCTCCAACGATGTTCACTACGTCAACCAGGAAGATGCCGCCGCGCAGGATGTCTTGCTCTGCCTGCAAACGGGCAAGGAGCTGAACGACCCGAACCGGATGCGATTCGACGGCGATCAGTTTTTCCTGAAAGACGTCGACCAGATGCGGATGTCGCTGCGGGATCTCGACCCGATGATGCGCGACTCGGCGCTCGCCAACACGCAAGAGATCGTCGACAAGTGCGCGATCGAGCTGTCGATGGGCAAGCTGCTCATGCCGCACTACCCGATCCCACAACAGTTCGGGAACGATATGGATGCCTACCTGCGGCATCTCGTCTACGAACGTGCGCGGATGCGATATCCCGAGATGTCTCAGACGGTGGTCGAGCGGCTCGATCATGAGCTGGCGATCATCAGGGAGATGGGATACGCCGGGTACTTTCTGATCGTGCAGGACTTCACCTCGGTGGCGCGGGATCTCGATGTGCGCGTGGGCCCCGGCCGTGGCTCGGCTGCCGGAAGCGCCGTCGCCTTCTGCCTCGGCATCACCAACATCGACCCGCTGCGCTACGACCTCCTCTTTGAGCGCTTCCTCAACCCGGAGCGCGTATCGATGCCCGATATCGACATCGACTTTGACGACCGGGGGCGCTCGAAGGTCATCGACTACGTGGTCAAGAAGTACGGCCGCGATAACGTGTGCCAGATCATCACGTTTGGAACGATGGGCGCGAAGTCGGTCATTCGGGATGTGGCGCGTGTACTCGACCTGCCGCTGAGCGAGGCCGACCGAATCGCGAAGCTCATTCCGGATGGGCCGAGCGTCTCCCTTCAGAAGGCGGCGGATGAGGTGCCGGAATTTAGAGCGCTAAAGAAGGAGTCCGATCCGCAGATCCAGAAGCTCCTCCATTACGCGCAGGTGCTCGAGGGTTCGGCGCGCCACACCGGCGTTCATGCCGCCGGCGTGATCATCGCACCCGGCAACGTGAGCGATTACGTGCCGGTTGCAGTCGCCAAAAGCAAGAACGACGACGTCGTCACCACGCAATACGACGGCAAGTGGGTGGAGAACTTCGGGCTGTTGAAGATGGACTTCCTCGGCCTGAAGACGCTCACGGTACTGAACGATGCACTGGATCTTATCCGTGAGAACCACGGGGTCGAGATCGATCTCGACACGATTCCTCTGGATGACGAAAAGACATTCCAGCTCTTTCAGGAAGCCGAAACCGTTGCCGTTTTCCAGTTTGAATCATCGGGAATGCGCGAATGGCTGCGGAAGCTGAAGCCGACATCGCTCGATGATTTGATTGCGATGAACGCGCTCTACCGCCCGGGGCCAATGCAGTACATCCCCGATTACATCAACCGGAAGCACGGCCGCGAGAAGGTCGACTACTGGCACCCGATGCTCGAAGATATCCTGAAGCCCACGTATGGCATTCCGGTGTATCAGGAGCAAGTGATGCAGATGGCGCAGGTGATGGGCGGCTATACGCTCGGAGGCGCCGACATTCTGCGGCGGGCGATGGGCAAGAAGGATCCCGAGGAGATGGCGCGGCAGCGTTCCATTTTCGTGGAAGGAGCGGTGGAACGAGGCGTCGACGAGAAACACGCGAACAAGGTCTTCGACACGATGGCCGCCTTCGCCGGATACGGCTTCAACAAGAGTCACTCGGCCGCCTACTCCGTTGTGGCCTATCAGACGGCGTACTTGAAGGCGAATTACCCGGCGGAGTTCATGGCCGCGGCGATGACCAACGAGATGAACGACTCGAAGAAGCTCGCCGTCGTCCTCGAGGAGGCTCGGCGAAAGGGCATCGAGATGCTTCCGCCTTCGGTCAATGGCAGTAAGGCGAATTTCTCGGTCGAAGACGGAAAGATCCGCTTTGGTCTCGGCGCCATCAAAGGCGTGGGACGCAACGCAATCGAGGCGATCATCACCGCACGCGAGAAACACGGTCCCCCAAGTACCCTCTACGAGCTCGTCAAGAATCTCGACCTGCGCATTGTTAACAAGAAGGCGCTCGAATGCATGGCCGGGGTTGGCGCACTCGATGAGTTGGAAGGACACCGCGCTCAGCACGTCGCCGCGCTCGACACGGCCGTCCAGTATGCGCAGCGCATTCAGGCTGACGAGCTGGCGGGCCAGAACTCGCTCTTCGGATCGTCTGGCGATGGGGCCGCGACGATGGAGCCGACGCTGCCCATGGCCGACAAATGGACGAAGGCGCAGATGCTAAAGCAGGAGCGCGATCTGATCGGCGTGTATGTGAGCGGGCATCCGCTCGACGCTTATCAACCGGAGATCCGCGCCTTTTCGACGGGCGAGCTGGGCAAGCCCGACGACCTGGGCATCGACGAGTCGGAAGATGCATCCGACAAGCGCCAGAACGGCCGAAGCCGCGGTCCCGTGCATTCGTTCTGCGGAATCATCACGGATGTCAGCCGTCGGACGACCCGCACCGGCAAACCGATCGCATTCGTGACCCTGGAAGACTTCACGGGGCAGGGTGAATTGATCTGCT
Organism: uncultured Rhodothermales bacterium; assembly: GCA_964603055.1. Classification (GTDB taxonomy): domain Bacteria; phylum Bacteroidota; class Rhodothermia; order Rhodothermales; family CAZKDQ01; genus CAZRTY01. Next base: position 20,675 of record CAZRTY010000003.1, read on the forward strand.
TCTCGTCGACCTTCGACAAAGTGCAGAATTATCTTGTGCCCGATGAGATCGTGCTTGCGCGCGGCGAAACCGAACTCAGGGGCGGATCGGTCAAGGTCATCGTGCAGGATATCATGCCGATGTGGAAGGTGCGCGAGCAGCTCGTCAAGTCGATTACGCTGCGTGTGGATATCGATCGGATGAAGCCGGAGCCACTTCGCTCGTTCATGCAAACCTGCGACGACAACCGCGGCCAGTGCAAGCTCTACTTCGACGTCGTGGCCGACGATCTGCCCGAATCAGCCCGGCTGCACGCCCGCAAGTTCGTGATCGATCCAACGCCGGACCTTCTGAAAGAGGCGGCTAACGTGTTCGGGCGCGATAACGTAATCCTTGCGGGAGAATGATCTGGGATGAGCGAACGGGAGCGAGAAGCGATGTGCACTCGCCGGTCATCGATCTGGACGAGCCTTTTCAGACGATCGATTTACGTGCGGTATACGATCCGCAGGTGATTCTCGACATGATGCCGGCGGTTGGCGGATATGAAGAGGAGCGCTCGCCGGGTATGTACGATGGGCCGCTGTACGCGGACGGACGCACGCTCCACATGGGCGTCGACTTCTGGGTGCCCGCCGGGACGCCGGTACTTGCCGTGGCGCCGGGCCGCATTTACGGACTGGCCGACAACCGCGGCCGGAAAGATTATGGCCCGACGATTATAACCGAGCACGTCTTGGATGGGCGCCCGATCTGGATGCTCTACGGACATCTGGCTACCGAATCGCTGACACACGTTCGGAAAGACCAGGCCATCGAGCCAGGCGATGTAATTGGTTTTGTGGGGACGGAATCAGAGAACGGCGGCTGGGTGCCTCACCTCCACGCGCAACTATCTACACGCCGGCCCACGAAGATCGACCTGCCGGGCGTCGTGAGGACGGATGAGCGGGCGACAGCACGCGAATTATATCCCGACCCAAGGCTAATACTAGGTCGCGTCTATTGATTGTGGGTGTTTATTGGCAGGCCCGTATTTTCGACGATTATTACCGAGCACTATTGATTTATGCCGTCGATTTATACTGCTTACGTTGATCTCCTGCGCCGGTTGACGGCTATCTTACCGGGCCCCCAGACCGCCCACAGTCCCGAACCAGAACTCGTCTAGACATGGCCGATCCGAATAAGAAATCCTCTGCGATCATTGTCGGTGTCGCTGTCGCCGTCGCTGTAATCGTCGTCATTTTCATCTTCTTCGTCTGGCCGAACATGGACACGGGCGACGGCGTCGACATTGAGATAACCGATCCAACCGAGCAGATCGAGGAGCCGGACGTCGAAATTGATATTGAGCCGCCTTCCGAGCCGGAGACGTCCGCCCCTGTCGACACGCTGCCGTAAATTGCCCTCCGTACTAATCCTCCATTCGTAAATCGATGGCCCGCCCCTCTGTAACTGATGACGGGAGTTCCGTCACTCTTGATCTCCACGGCGCAACGGTCGATGAAGCCATCCGCCTCGTGCACGCCGTCGTTCGGGAAGCGCACGCACGAGGTCGATCGTCCGTCCGCGTCGTCCATGGGTCTTCGACGAGCGATCCTCTGCTGGGTAATCGCACGATCAAGCATGAACTGCATACCGAGCTGGATGCCGGAGCGATGAGTTCCGTTGTGACAGGTGCGTTGAGACTCGAGAATGAGACTGTTTTGTCGTTGCCGATCGGCTCCAGGAATCAGTCCGCTCGGATATCTCTGCTCGACGTCGTATGACGTACCAAATTCACTTTCTCCGGTTTGAGCCAGGAAATTCGGTGCCGAGACATGGTTTGCATAGAACATGCGGATTATCTCTCCGTTACATAATTTAGACACATCGTGGTGAGGCTGTCGTTCAAGGGCGTGCGAGTTATTACGCCTACGTCAACGTCGGCTCGGCACGACCTCACTACTGATGCATTGCAAGCCGGAGTAATCGTTTGAACGAATCGCCGCGGGATATGGAGTCGAAAACGGGTCGGGTTCAGGATGGAGAGAGCGAACAGCACCCGGCACGCCGGAAGAAGCGTGTCGTGCTGGGCGGTCGACGGGCCACTGTGGCCTCGTTTGCCGCTATCGGCGTGATCGTTCTTGCGTTAGTTGCGCTTGGGCGGTTCGACTCCGTCGCCAACAACCTCCTCGACCGCTTTCGCGAGACGCCGGGACGCATTGCCGCAGTGGCAGAGGCGCCCGAAGTTCTTGAGATGGAGGACATCTCACTTGTATTCGCTGAGATGGATATCCACCCGGACGTCCTTTTCAGCCCGTACCTCGATGGCGCCATTCTCGCTAACGGCGAAGAAGACGTTCAGAGACGGATGATCGGCCAGTTCCGCGAACTGCTCGATATGTACGTCCAGCGCCAGGGCGTCGACGACAACTTCACCATCCGTGTACTCGACGGTCGAACCAACGAAACGCTGGAAGTCGCCGAACTCACGGCGCAGCGGATGGAATACCAGACAACAGGGTCCGTCAACTGGGGCGCCGTCGATAACATCCGGCGATCGGAGACGAACCGACTCGTCTCGAAGTGGCAGGGTCGCGGCATTCCGCGCGGCAGCGTGGTGGTGCGCTGGGGCCGTGCCGACCAGATCCGCGAGGCGCGCGAACGTAACGCGCCATTCATCGAGCATGAGCTCAACCTGGCTCGTCGACTTGGCTTGAGCCTCCTCGCCACGCAAATCCCGACCGTCGAGACATTCAACCAGGACCGGCTGATCTCGTCGGTTGGCGCGCGCAGTCGCTATCAGATGATGCCGTATCTGCTGCGGCAGAACGGCATCCACCACTACACGCTGCGCACGGCATCAGGCAGCAGTGTTCAGGTGTTCGAGGAGTGGCATCCGCTGCTGACGCTCGAGCCGGCGTTCGCCACGCTGAAGGGCTATATCAACGCGGTGGGGCATGAGATCCCTGGTGTTTCTGCGTATCACACGGGGCCCGGCAACATCTTCATGGTTTACCGCACGTTCCTCGACAATATCCGTAGCGTGTCGAGTTCGACCAGTGTGGCAGACGCCTACCTGTGGGCCGTAACCGAAGGGTTCGACACGGTCTCGCAAGGCACGTCGTTCAAGACGTACTCGCGGGGCTACGTGCCGTCAAACTATGGCGCGTTGAAGGCAACCGAGGACACGCCGATCGATACGCTGCAGACGTTCCTTGCGGAGCGGGTCGTGTTGCAGTCGGGCGCGAGCATTTATCTGAGCGAGGTTATCGATCTGCTCGAGAACGATGCCACGTTCATGGCCACGAACCGGAGGATAGCCTCAACGCGAGACCTCCCCTCCCGCCTTTACAATCAGATTCGTGATCTGAACCCGCACATCCAGCTTCCAGCCTTCGAGGAGACAGGGTTGCCCCCTGGCGGCGACGTCCGCTTTACCGCGACGTCGGATAACGTTCCGGTACGCTTCTTCTTACCCATCGGCGCGATGGATGCGCTTGAACGGAACGGTCGCGATATCGTCAACCGTACGGAATCGTTCGTCTACGACCGTAATGCGCTGGGCACGCCCGCACCTGAGGAGGTGACGATGTATGACCGGCAATATGAGGCGCTTGTACACGATGTAGCCAACTTCGGCTTCACCAACGAAAACCGAGCACGGCTTATCCGGCTCCGCGACCGGTTCCGGACAATGGCTGAAAACAATCCGTCGCACTACCGGCAGATCCAGTATCACGTCATCCGGACGCACGCACAGATCTGGCAGTCGCGGCCGTTTGATCGACTGGCCGCTGCGGTATCGGACAATGATGGCCTCCGCCGGATTGAAGGTCAGCCGCCGCAGATGCTGGGCAGCAATATGCAGTAGCGCGGGCTGCCGTCATGATGCTTGCGATGCCGGCGCCACAAGCACTTTGTTTGGTGCCGCTCTACTGTGACCGAGCCTACTGCGGGATCCCGGTTGCTGCTTCCAGCTCCTCGGCACGCCAGGGTGCGCGACGACCGGTTGCTTGACGAACGCGCTCAACGTCTTCGGCCCTGACACTGTCAGCTTCGTTTCCGAAGTTGCTTCGGACGTACGTCAGAACATCCGCCACCTGCTCATCCGACAGATGCCGGTGAGACGGCATCAGACCGTTGTATTCCACGCCTTTAACGGTAACGGGGCCAGACAATCCGTATAGCAATAATCGGATGAGTCGCCCTTCGTCGCCCTGCACCCACTCCGTCTGACTTAGCGGCGGATATAAGCGGTTGATTCCTGAGCCGTCAGGCTGGTGGCAAACCGTACAATACTGCGCGTAAACCCGATGACCGGGGTCTTCGATCGTGTCGGCTCGGTTGTCACCCGAGCACGCAGCAAGGAAGAAGGTCAGGCTGATGGTGAGTAACGTACTGACGTACGTCAGCGACGAACGCATGTCTGAAAGCTCAATAGACTTGTGCCCGCTTACTGACTCTTTGAGCCGCGCGCAGGCTGGAACGGACCAGTAACTAAGATCCGGCTTTGCAACGCAGTATCCACGTGGCTTTTTCGTGTGGATCGTGGCACTGCTACCGTTGGTTATGGCCGCCGTAACCTCGAACGAATACGGCTGCGGCCGCTATATAGATATGAGCAAGCACGACAACCAAACCAACGATCGCACCCTTAACTGGATGCTGGTCGTCATGGGCACGATGATATTGCTGTCATCGGCTTTCTTTCTCTACCGCGAGATCTCGCTCAGCACGTACTACGATGTCTTCTTCACGGCTACTGCCGTAATTGGCGCCGCCCTCGTTGCCGCGGGTGTCATTGCATCCAACATGAACACGAGTTGGCAACCGCGCAAGAAGCACATGAGCGCCGTTCAAAGCGACGAATGACGGTTGCGCGACCTGATGCAACGTTAAAGGGGCTCCCTTGGCAATCGCTGCGGGGCCCCTTTTGCATTTGGCTCGGACGTCGTCCTGGCGAGCGCCGTCAGGTAGCCTCTTATTCCTCTTCAGCCTCGAGCGCCCGTCGACGCGCCGTCTCCATCAGCTCCAGCTGAGAATCGTGCCGTCCGCCGGTTCGCCGATAGACGCCATCCGGGCCGAGTGCCCATGCCGAGCGGCTGTCGCGCAGCGATGCGTTGAGAATATGCATCAGCTGATCCTTCAGCCGCACATCCTCAATCCCAACAAGACATTCCACACGGTCGTCGAGATTGCGTCGCTGCCAGTCGGCACTGCCGAGGTAGAGTTTCGGTTCGCCATTGTTGTGGAAGTAGTAGACGCGGCTGTGCTCGAGGTAGCGGCCCACGATCGACCGTACGTGGATGCTTTCACTGAAACCGGGCACGCCGGGGCGTAGTCGGCAATGACCTCGCACGATGAGTTCGATCGTCACGCCGGCCTGCGATGCGCGGTATAGCTCCTGAATCATCTTAACATCGTCGAGGGCGTTCATCTTCGCGATGATGCGTCCGTTGCCGTGCGCCTCCTGGTTGGCAATCTCGTTGCGGACGAACTCTTCGAAACGGCTTCGCATGTCGCGCGGGGCAACGATAAGCGACTCGTACTCCTGCTGCGGTGCGTATCCGGTGATGAAATGGAACAGGTTGATGAGGTCGGTGCCTACGTCCTGTCTTGCCGTAAAGTAGCCGAGATCCGTATAGAGACGCGCCGTGATCGGATTGTAATTGCCGGTACCGATGTGGCAGTATGCACGCGGGCCTTCCTCCTCTTCACGGATCACCAGGGTCGTCTTGCAGTGCGTCTTCAACCCGATCAGGCCGTACGTCACGTGCACGCCCGATCGCTCGAGCACCTGTCCCCACTCCATATTGTTCTGCTCATCGAACCGCGCCTTCACCTCCACAAGCACCGCCACCTCCTTGCCCGCCTCCGCAGCCCGAATGAGCGCCTTCACCACAGGAGATTCGTCTGACGTCCGGTAGAGCGTCTGCTTGATGGCGAGAACGGAAGGATCTTCGGCGGCTTCCTCGATGAACCGCTGCGTACTGGCGCGGAATGATTCATAGGGATGATGCACCAGGAGATCACGCTGACGCAGGACGGTGAACATGTCGGTGCGATCGGTCGATTCTCCTTCGTGGAGGAGTTCGATCGGAGTGAGCGCCTGCCAGGTTTCGAACCGGTGCGCAGGGATGTTGAGGTTGGCGAATTCGGTCAGGTGATCGTAGTCGAGCAGGCCATCTGATAGATAGACGTCGTCGTTGGTCAGCGAGAGCTCTCGCATCAACAGACTGCGGACCGGCTCCGGCATGCCGGCATCGGCCTCGAGCCGCACGACCGGTGCGAAACGGCGCTCGCGAAGCTCTTCAGAAATCATCTCGAGCAGATCATCGGCCTCTTCCTCACTCCGGCTGACATCGGCATTACGAGAAATACGAAACGGATGTACGCTCTCGACGCTCATCCCACGAAACAACTCGTGGGCATTGGCGGCGATAATCTGGTCGATCGGCACGTACTGCCCTGAATGCCTCAGCTGGAGCCACCGTCCACGCCGGGTGGGCACCTTCAGCCTCGCAAAATGCTCGGTGCCTCTCGTCGGATGACGAAGCTGCACGGCAAGCGACAGACTCAGGTTCGAGATGAATGGAAACGGATGGCCCGGATCAACGGCCAGCGGCGTGAGAATCGGGAAAATGGAATCGCGGAAGTAGACATCGCACTCGTCGCGCTCATCCGAGGACAGATCGTCGTAATGGCGGATAACGATGCCGATCTCGCGCAACGCCGGTTGAATTGCATGTCGCCAGACCCGGCCCATCGTGGCGTAGAATGGAACGACGGCACGCCGAATGAGCGAAAGCTGCTCGGTCGGTGTTCGGCCATCAGGTGATAGCGTCTGGACGCCTGCTGCTGCCTGACGTTTGAGTCCGCCGACGCGCTTGCGGAAGAACTCGTCGAGATTCGTCGACGTGATGGCCAGAAATCGGGCGCGCTCAAGGACCGGGTTGAACTCGTCGACGGCCTGGGTCAGCACGCGCCAGTTGAAATCGAGCCAGCTAAGCTCGCGGTTGAAGTACAGATGGGGATGATCGAGCGGTGAATCCGGCGGGACGATGCGCGGTGAGGTCGCCGTGAACACCGCATGCTGGTGCCCATGTTCATCGATGTAGGGGACCGAACGCTCGCTCACGGCTCGACTCCGCTCCATGTAAGGAATTCGCGCTGCTCGACCTGCGTTCGCAACCGGCGGAGCGCCATGATCTCCTCCAATTCGGCCCTCACGTCTTCGCCGGCCGCCTCCTTTGCATCGTGCCGGTGCTTAACGCGCTGGAGCGACGCATCGATGCGGTCGAGTTTGAGCAACATCATCGCATCGGCGGCGGCTTCTTTCGGCTCGTCGTTCATCCGCGGGACGTTCACGTTGAGGTGCCGTTGCCAGTTTTCTGACGGCGCGTGGCGGTCGACCAGGGCTTCCGTGACGAGCGATTGAACGGCGGCGCCGTGCGTGCCATCCACAAACGGCCGGCGGTCGATCTCGCCTACCTCGTATTGTGTAATGATCTCCGTCACGATCCGCTGAACAAGACCTTCCGAAAACTCATCCAGCGCCATATTCCCCAGGATGTATTCGACGAGCGGCCGCCCGAACTCCAGCATCAGGCGGATCAACAGCATCTCCTCGGGCAGTACGTCCGACTGCTGAACCGGGGCCGAATCCGCGGCCACCTCGCGGGGCAGGCGTTCTACTGGTGGTGGCGCCTCCTCCCGTGGTTGACGCGGCTGACGGCCACGCTTCCGGCTGATCTTGCGAAACTCCTCATGCAGATGCACCAGCGGCATGCCGATGGCTTCGGCCATCTGATGCAAGTACGTTTCCTGCTCGAACCGGGAATCAAGCATGGCGATTCGCTCGAGCACACTCTCAAACGTCTGCCGTTCTCCTTCTACCGATTCTAGCGCTCCGTCACTCTGTGCCCGAATGAGGTGGTACTGAACGAACGTCCATTTGTACTTGGGATTGGTGAGGTATGCCGCGAGTTCGGCGCCGCCATGATGCTCGACGAACCCGGCCGGATCCTCGCCGGCGGGAAGTTCGATGACGTACGGAGTAAGGCCCTGCCGAAGCGCCAAGTCGATGCTGCGCATGTTCGAGGCATCTCCTGCGGTGTCGCTGTCGTTGAGAAAGATGATGGCGTCGCAGTACCGCTTGAGAATGCGTACGTGATCGGGCGTGAGGGACGTCCCGCACGTGGCCACCACATTCCGGATGCCGTGCTGATGCAACGCCACGACATCCGTATATCCCTCGACAACATAAACCTCTTTCCGCTCGCGGATCGTGCGCCGGGCCTGGTAGAGCCCGTACAGAACCTCGCTCTTGTGATAGACGGGCGTCTCGGGCGAGTTGATGTACTTCGCCTGATCAGACTCCGGGTCGAGGATCCGGCCGCCGAAACCAACCACCCTCCCACTGTGCGAGAAGATGGGGAAGATGACGCGTCCGCGGAAGCGGTCGTACCAGCCCTCGCGTTCCTTCCGTGGGATGACGAGGCCCGCTCGCTCCAGCACCTCCGGATTCACCTGCTCCGCTTCGGCGTACTTTAAAAGTGCATCCCAGGAATCGGGTGCGTAGCCGATGCCAAACTGTTTGATGGAGCTGCGTGAAATCCCACGTCCTAAAACGTACTCGAGCGCAGCTTCCCCTTCTTTCGAGTTCGTAAGACAGCGGTAGAAAAAGCGCGCACTCAGGCGGAGCGCATGTTCGAGCGTTTCGGCTTCGGAGGACGCCTCCCTCCCGGCATCGTCATCTTCTTCCGGAAGCTCAATGCCGGCTTCCTCGGCCAGCATTCGAACGGCCTCGGGGAAATCCACGTGCTCGACGTCCATCACAAACTTGAAGACGTCGCCGCCCGCGCCACATCCGAAACACTTAAAAATGCCCATGTTCGGGTTGACGCTGAACGACGGCGTCTTCTCCGAATGAAACGGGCACAGACCAAAATAATTGGAGCCGCTACGTTTGAGCTGGACGTAGTTCGACACGACATCGACTACGTCGGACGCCGCGCGTACCTCCTCTATCTTGGTCTCTGGGATGAGCATCGTACACCGTCAGGCCCTGGATGTGGCTATCGATCAGGACGTTCGATGGCAGGATCTCCAGGCATTTCCGACGACGGATCCTCGACCGGGCCGATGTTGGGCTTGGTTGAGCACTGGCACGACGTAAGGCCGAAGAGGCAGAATACGATGATGAAGAGGTACGATTTCCGCATCTGGACTGCTGTGGTTTTGAATGCTGATGGAGGACGAAGGTATTGGCCGTTGACGAACGTGACAAGTACGCCGGCGCGAATCGAATCATCGTACCGCCTCCTCGAATCCTCCGGTCTCCGGCCAGCAACGACGTCATCAGCCTAATTCTCCGTCGACATTCCAGCGGCGGGCAAGATCCTGAATGAAGCTGATTTCACCGCCAACGATGATGCCATCGGCCGACGCAATATCGGCAAGATCGTTCAACACCCGCACGCGCCGGTTGCGCTCCATCGAATCGTACACAGATACGACTGCGGTGTCGAGCAATTCATCTCGATGCGGACTCATGTACGCGAGCAGGACGTCGTTCATGACTCGTCTGATCTGTGATTGCTGAGCTTCCGGCTGCCAGTCGCTCAGTTTAACCGACATGGCCTCCATCTCCGACGGCTCGAGCTCGGCATCCGCACCGTGCGTGAGCGACAGGTAAATCAGGCCGAGATCATGAAGCGGCGTCCAATCCATTTTATTTTCGAGTTGTGTCATGATATCATGTAAAGGTGCTACACCAGGCTCCGACCGCCATCGACGCGGATAGTTGTGCCGGTCACGTAAGGATTCGTCATCGCGAAAATCACGGCCGACGCCGCGTCTTCGGGCCTCCCGATGCGCTGAACCGGCAGCGTGCTGGTCAGGCGCTGTGCCAGTTCTTCGCTGACGCCACGGGAGTCGATATAACCTGGCGCCACGGCGTTCACCCGAATGGGTTTGAGTTCGACGGCGAGCGAGCGAACCAGCGCCTCGATCGCGCCGTTCATCGCAGCGACCACGCTCAGGCCGGGCACCGGCATCTGCGCAGCGACGCCTGACAGTAGCGTGATCGAACCATCCTCGGGCAGTACCGGAGCGGCCGACTGGACGGCTGAAAAAGCGCCCCAGAACTTGACCTTGAACATCTTCTGAGCGTCGGCCAGTACGGTATCGATAAATGGCGCGGATGTATGGTCGGACGCGGTGAACACGAGGTGATGGAACGGCGCGATGCCCTCGATGCAATATGCGAGTGCGCGTTCGTCGCGGACGTCTATCGCACAGGTCTCGACCGATCCCAGACGCTGCGCGGCCTCCCGCAGATTGTCTTCGCTCTGGCTCAGGATCGCAACGTCCGCGCCGTGCTCGAGCGCGAGCCTGGCCGTGGCTTCTCCGATTCCGGAAGAGCCTCCGATCACAACCACTTTTTTCGTCGAAAGCAACATGGCAGAGGCTAGGCGCGCATTCAGCGAGACCGCGTCGTCAGGAACGCCCGCCATACGGCATCGTATTGGCGGCGGCCCTAATAAAAATGAACCGCCCCACTTTACCCACGTGCGGCACGCCGAAGTTACATACAGGCTGACGAGTGTCGACGCGTCGGATATCGACGACCTCGCCTCCGATCTTCTCCTCGAGCAGACGTTCGAAACCCCGCAGGAAGTCGTCAACAAATATGTGGGACTGGCGGAGCGCGCAGGTGAGGTCCATGACATCCGGCCTGCAGCAAACGGCGCCGTTGACGTCACCCTCCATCTCCCGGATGACGACATCCAGGATGTTGCTCAGTTCGTCAACCGTATTTTCGGGAACGTCTCCATCCATCCCAATATTCGGCTGATCGACTTCATCCCATCGTCGGGTCTGGCCCGACGCTTCGAGGGTCCGAGGTTAGGTGCGGAAGGAATCAGGGAGGCATTTGGTTTTCCTCCTCGTCCGCTAACCTGCACCGCGCTCAAGCCCGTGGGGTTATCCGCGGATCAGCTTGCCGAGCTCTGTCGGACGTTTGCCGAGAGCGGGATCGACATCATCAAGGATGATCATTACTTGAGTGACCAGCCCACGGCACCGTTTAAGGAACGCATAAAGCGCTGTGCCGACGTTGCGGCGGACGTATCCGCGCGGCAAGGGCGCCCGATCTGGTACGTTCCGAGCGTTTCGGGATCGCCGGATGAGGTGAGGCGCCGGTGCGAGGCAGCTGAGGATGCCGGGCTTAGGGCGGTTATGCTCGCCCCAATGACGACGGGCCTTCCCGTCCTGCACAGTGTTCGCCGGGATACCGACCTCGCCATCCTGACGCATCCCTCCTTCTCGCCGGTGGCATCGATCGCGCCGAAGGTTCTGTGGTCGACGCTCTTCCGCATGCTCGGCGCCGATGCCGTTATTTTCGTCAACGCTGGCGGTCGATTCGATTATTCGGTCGAGGAATGCCGCACGGTTGCCGCCACGATGATGGCGCCTGTATTCGACTTGAAGGCCTCGCTGCCCGTCCCAGCTGGGGGCATCGCGCTCGATGACGTGCCTCATACGATTCAGCGGTACGGAAACGACTGCGCGCTGCTCGTTGGCGGCAGTCTCTTGAAGCAAAAGGATCTGGGCGCGGCAACCCGCCGCTTCGTGGAAGCCGTTGCCAAAAACGCATTACTGGCTGAGTGATGGACAAAGCAGAAAACGCCATTACGCGCGGCCAGATAATTTCGGGCGTGCGCAAGTTCGACAATACCGGAGGCGAGTATCGGTGGCATGACGTCGACCTGCTCCAGTACAAGCCAACGGGAACGCATTTTCGTGACATCACGCGGCAGGTGCTGTTCGGGGACGAGCATGGCCTGCCGACTCAACTTCGCTACTTCGAGGTTGCGCCAGACGGACATTCAACGCTCGAACGGCATGAGCACGTCCACGCCGTTCTGATTTTGCGGGGCCGTGGAGAGGTGTTGCTCGGTGATCACGTTGAAGGCGTCGCTACCTTCGACACCGTCTATGTGGCGCCTCAGACGTGGCACCAGTTCCGCGCGAATCGCGGCGAAGCGCTCGGCTTTCTATGCCTCGTCCCGTGCGACCGCGACCGCCCGCAGCGGCCCGATGCCGACGACCTCGATCTGCTCCGCAAGAACCCTGACATTCGCGACTTCATCCGAATCTAAATTCATTCATGACCGAATTACGTACTGAAATCGAAGAACTCACCTCATCCACCGACATCGATGAGGCACGCGGCCGGCGCGCCGTGTCTGCGCTAATCGACGGCCTGAACGACGGCACCATCCGCGCCGCAAGCCGTGACGACGACGGCCGCTGGACGGCCCATGCCTGGGTGAAGCAAGGCATTTTGCTCGGATTCAAACTCGGCCACCTGGAGTCGATGTCGGGCGATGCGCTTTCTTTCTTCGACAAAGATACCTATCCACTCAAGCCACTTTCGGTTGAGAGTCAGGTTCGTGTGGTGCCGGGAGGAAGCTCGATCCGCACGGGATCGTACCTCGCGCCGGGCGTCGTCTGCATGCCACCGATGTACGTAAACGTCGGTGCGTACGTCGATTCCGGATCTATGGTCGACTCGCACGCACTCGTGGGAAGTTGCGCTCAGATCGGCAAAAACGTGCACCTTTCCGCTGCGGCTCAGGTCGGCGGCGTGCTCGAGCCCGTCGGCGCCGTGCCGGTTGTCATCGAAGACAACGTGTTCGTCGGTGGCGGCTGCGGGATTTATGAGGGATGGGTCGTGCGCCGCAATGCCGTTCTCGCTCCTGGTGTTGTGCTGACGGCCGCGACGCGTGTTTACGACGTCGTGAACGAGCGCATGATCGGCCGGAGTTCGGGCGGCGAACTCGAAATTCCTGAAGGTGCCGTGGTCGTACCCGGCACACGACGCCTCGATGGCGACTTCGCCGCCGAGCACGGACTCTCGCTCTACGCACCCGTCATCATCAAGTACCGCGACGAGAGTACGGATGCCGCGACGACGCTCGAATCAGCGCTACGCTGAGCGCCGTCGTACTTAATTGCCGCCTGACAGCGTGACCGTGTCGGGCACGATGAACGAGCCGGGAAAGCGCCGCTGCACGATGGTGGCGGCGCGCTCGGCCTCGGCCCTCGACGCGAAGTTGCCGATGCGCACGCGGTAGTAAGGTTGACGATAGACGATGTACACCGGCAACTCCTGACCTGAGAGCCCGGCCACAGCCGTGCGGTCTTCGCCGCGCCACCACTGCTGCGCAGCTTCTTCAGCAACAACGGCATCGTCTTTCTCGACCGTCGATGAGATCTGGATGCGGAAGCCGGGTGCCGTCCGCACGGCCGACGTACGAATGCGGCCGTCCATCAGCACATCCGGGACGTCGTGCTCGATCTGTTCGGCTACCGGCTCGTGCTCGCGGTAGGGCGAGATATCAAATACCTCGACCTCAGACAGGGGCACTTCAACCGGAGTCGGCAGCACGTCCTCATCCCTTTCTTCCTCCTCTACCGCGCCCACCGTCGCGCATGCGGAAAGGAATAGCGCGCCGGCTAAGAGCATAAAAGTTGCCAGTCTGAACTTCATCCTTCTCTCCGAATAATGTTGATATCGAGCGTCAGTAGTCGGCGTCGCTCGTTAAACCCTTGACGATCGCAACGGATGCACTGGCTCCAATCCGAGACGCACCGTGCTTGATCATGGCCTCGGCGTCCTCCGTCGATCGGATGCCGCCGGATGCCTTGACGCCCATTCGGTCGCCAACCACGCGGCGCATCAACGCAACATCGGCGATCGTCGCTCCGCCGCTCGAGAACCCGGTTGAGGTCTTTACAAAATCCGCGCCCGCGTTCTGAGCAAGGACGCACGCAACGACTTTCTCCTCATCCGTCAGAAGCGCGGTCTCGATGATCACTTTCACGGTCACGTGCTGCCCGCTCGGGTGCGAGGCGTGCCGTGCCGACTCTACGACTGCGCGGATGTCTCGCTCGACGTCATCGTAACGTGTGCTCTTGAGGAAGCCGACGTTGATCACCATGTCGATCTCAGAGGCACCGTTGCGCACTGCCTGCTCCGTCTCACGAGATTTCACTTCAGACGTCGTCGCTCCCAGCGGAAATCCGACCACCGTGCAAACCGCCACCGGCGAATCTTTCAGCAGTTCGTAGGCCACTGGCACGTAGCCAGGATTCACGCATACCGACGCGAAGCAGTAGCGGCGAGCATCGTCGCAGAGCGCGCGGATCTCGCCCTCCGTCGTTTCCGCTTTCAGCGCCGTGTGGTCGATTAATCGTGCGAGACGCGGCGCAAGATCACACGCCGAGAAGTTGCCGTTGTCGGAATCGTCGGCCCGTACGCCAAAACGTTGGGCGCCGGCACCCACCATGCGCTCGAGTGCAATCCGCACGGATGCATCGGGAGAGGAGGAGGAATTCCCGAAACGCGCCTGCAGGCGGCGGACGACTTCGTTCAATTGTTGTTCGTTCATAGCCGCGAAGATAATGCGGCCGGCGAACTTAGTGTCCCGCTGTCGCTGTCAAGAATGCGTTGAACGCGTCACGCGACCTGTTCGTCGAGATTATAACGCTTGCGCTTTTCCCACAACGTCTTCTTCGAGATCCCCAGGATTTCCGCTATTTGCGCGTAGCTGGTCTTATTGAACTGCATCACGTGCCCGATGTACGCGCGCTCGAGATCTTCGAGCGAACCTCCGTTGCGGAAGAGAAAATGATCCTCGGGAACGCTGACGCTGTTGAACATGGCTTCATCCGTCAACGCGATGTCGTTCTCATCGATCTTTTTGCCGCGCGCGAAGATGACGGCGCGTTCGATGACGTTACGGAGCTCGCGCACGTTGCCGGGCCACGAGTGATCAAGCAGAAGCTGTTTCGCTCCATCGGTAAATCCGGTGATGTCCCGTTTCAGCTCAGACCGGTACTCGTCGAGCAGTGTATCGGCAATCCGCAGCATGTCTTCGCCCATCCGGCGCAGCGGTGGCAGATGGATGTTGATGACATTGATGCGGTAAAAGAGGTCTTTCCGGAATTCCTTTGCGGCGACTCGCTCCTCGAGGTCTGCGTTCGTGGCACACAGCACGCGCGTGGTCACCCGGAGCTCTTCGACGCCTCCAAGACGACGGAAGGTGCGGCTCTCGAGGAAGGACAGCAGCTTGGCCTGCAGTGCGCCGCTCATGGAGTCGATCTCATCGAGGAAGAGCGTACCGCCGTCGGCCACTTCGAGGAGTCCGGGCTTCGAGGCACGGGCATCCGTGAACGCGCCTTTCTCGTAACCGAACAGCTCAGCTTCGAGCAGATTATCCGGCAGCGCCGCACAGTTTATTTCGGTGAAGCGACCGGCGTTATAGGTCGAGTTGTGATGGATCGTCTTCGCCACCAGGTTCTTCCCCGTTCCGGTCTCGCCACGAATGAGCACCGTGGTGTTGGGCACACTCCGAAGCGTCTCGACAACCGAGCGCACCTCCACGATCTCATCGCTGTCGCCCATGATCCCTTCAACGGGATAGTCGGATTTGGCAGGGGTGCTCACGACCTCCGCGACCACAGGCTCGCGCTTCTCGTAAAGATGCAGAGCCTTGGTAATCAGCGTGCGCATCTCCTCCAGGTTGACCGGCTTCTGGAGATAGTGATACGCGCCAAGTCGCATGGCCTCAACCGCCGTCTTGACCGACGAATGGGCCGTCATAATGATGACGGGCACCTCAACGTTGCGCCGGCGAAGCTGTTCGATGAGCTCGATACCGTTCAGATCGGGCATCATCAGGTCGGCCAGTATGACGTCCGGGGTCCCATCCGCCTCCATCTTCTCGAGCATCACAGACGGACTAACAAAGGACTCTGCATCGTATCCGTCCCGCTTGAGCACGGTCACGAAAAGACTCCCGATTTTTGGTTCGTCGTCGACGATGAAGATCTTCTTTTTCACGGCCAGAGTGGGTGATTGGCGCTCGGTAGTATCGTAACCGCTGTATCGGCGCCATACGGGCGATATTAAGAGCCATCACTACCTTTCTACCACGCGAGGGAAGATGTCACCTGCTCGGCGGCGCGATGACACGCAATCGCCTCGGATGAACGTGCACGCGCAGCTCGCGCACATTGAGCGGCAAGACTTCGCCATCGATGTGCACCGGTACGCCGGCGGGTGCGTGTACGGACATCATCGTGCTTGCTTCGTACGTCACCTCCCGGGCCCCGGTATGCCGGCCGACAGCCGCACGAGGAAGCAGCTGTACGAGTCTCCCGAGAGATAGACGTGGCGCGAGGCATACATCGAGCAGACCGTCATCCGGCTCGGCGTGCGGCGTAAGGCGGACCCCACCTCCCGTCGTCTTCCCGATTGCCGCCGTGCATAATAGCATCTCGTCCGTCCATGCAGAGCGGTCGAGAGCTACGTCTGCTGCTGGATGCTGCCATTCCTTGACAGCTTGCCGGATCGCCGCCAGATATCGTCCTCGACCCTTAATACTTGCCGCCTGGATCACGATTCGTGCAACAAGAGCATCAACACCGCAGCCCATCGCATTTACAAAGATCCGGCTGCCCTCATCCTCGGCCGACGTCCACTCGACCTCTCCTACATCCATTACACGTACGCTAGCGCTGAGTAGCACCTCCGCAATCGATGACGGACGAGACGGCATCCCGATAAGCCGCGCGTAGTCGTTACCGGAGCCGTATGGAGCCACGGCAACAGGCACGTCGATATCCTCCGCCATCAAGCCGCATACGACTTCGTTGAGCGTGCCGTCTCCCCCTGCAGCAAGGACAGCATCACAATCTCCTGCGCTCCGTTGGGCGATCAGCCGGGCATCGCCGGGGTCCGTTGTCCATGCTAATCGCACCTGCTCAGCGCGATGCCGAAGCTCCGTCATGAGCCCGTGAATGCGCCGCCGAGTCGTCCCACTTCCGGCGTTAGGATTGGCGATGACGAGAATCTTCATAAAGCGGCGATACGTGGCGGCTTTATCCTTGTCGCGCTTCGGCGGTATGCCGAAGTTGGGGCGCCAGCATTATAATGTGCGCTCGCCGAAGTTAGAGCGCCTACCGCGCTTCGCCAATTCGACCCGATGCCGAAACTGATAATCGCCTGTCTTACTGCGCTGATCGTTCTAATTGCGGGATGCGGTGCGCCCGAGGAACAGTCTGGGGCATCCATCGACGGGCTCGGCCGCACGGTTCATCCGCCCGATCCGGCACAGCGGGTCGTGACATTGGCACCCAATCTGACGGAGATCATCTTTGCCGTTGGCGCAAGTGATCTTCTCGTTGCTGTCTCTTCAGCCGATGATTATCCGCCCGAGGTGGAATCGATCAGGAAAATTTCTGCGTTGCCGGTGGACTTTGAGGCGATACTGGAGCTCGAGGCCGATCTCGTCCTGGCCAACGCTCAAGTTAACAGCACCCGAGATGCCGAAGTCTTCGAGGCGATGGGCATCCCCGTCTATTATTTCGACTTTGCCACAGTAGACGATGCGATGGAGGCGATCCGCACAGCGGGCCGGCTGACTGGCCGCTCCGGAAAAGCCGACCACGTGGCCGATTCTCTGGAGACACGTTTAAGCGCCATCACACCCGATTTCAGGGTCGACGGGCCCGCTCCATCCGTACTATTCCTCGTCTCGCCGGAGATATTGTACAGCTTCGGCAGCGGGAGTTATGTGAATGAGATGATTCACGCGGCCGGTGGAATCTCGGCTACGGCGAGTATCCCGCAGTTGGCGCCGGTACTTTCACAGGAGTTTGTGCTTGAGGTCGATCCCGACATCATCCTGGGAGCCGGAGATGATTTCACCACAGAAGGTGTTCTCGAAGCGCAGCCGGGATGGCAGCATTTGAAGGCCATAGCCAATAGACACGTCTTCGCCATCGATCCTGATCTCATGTATCGACCGGGCCCGAGGCTCGTCGAAGGTGTCGAAGCCATTCAGGATGCACTCGAACAGGCAGGCTACCTCGATGAGTAGAAATCTCCTCGTGGCCGTCGGTTCTATATGTCTTGCCGTGATCGCGGTCGTCGCCTCGCTGCTCATTGGCACGGCCGACATCACCGCCCGCGAAGTCGTCTCGATTCTTGCATCCGGCCGTGGCGATGCATCCACCGCGCATCGCATCGTGTGGGACCTCCGTATGCCTCGAGGATTGCTGGCGTTCTTTGTCGGAGGCGGGCTTGCCGTGGTAGGGGTTGGGATGCAAGCTCTGGTAAGAAACCCGCTGGCTGAGCCGTACATCCTAGGTGTTTCGAGCGGTGCGTCGGCCGGCGCGGCGTTGTTCTACCTGGGCTTTTTGCCGGCCGTGGTGTCGCAGACCGTCTCGATGCCCATCGCGGCGTTCGTCGGCGGCCTTGCCTCACTCATCCTGGTCTACCTTGTCGCGCGAACCAGGACGCATATCAGCGTCACGAGGCTTCTGCTGGCAGGCGTCGCGATGTCGGCCTTGATGGGCGCTGTCACCGCGTTCATCACGTTCGCGTCTCCCGACCCGGCGAGGCTGCGCGCGGTGTTGTTCTGGCTGATGGGATCGCTGGGGGGCGCTCGTTGGGATGTGTTATGGATACCAATGGCGGTATCTCTAATCGGATTTCTCGTCTTACTGATGATGTCTCGCGGTCTCGACGCGCTGCTGCTCGGCGAAGAGCAGGCATGGAATCTGGGGATGTCCGTCGAGCGACTGAAGCACGTCCTCCTCGTCCTCGCCGCGTTCATTACGGGGCCGCTCGTCGCCGCGGTGGGTGTTATCGGTTTCGTGGGGTTAATTATCCCCCACATCGTTCGGATGCTTGTGGGGGTTCGGCACACGCCCTTGCTCATTTCGAGCTACTTTTTGGGCGGAGCGTTCATTGCGGCCACCGATGCTATCGCTCGATCGCTTTTGCACGCGCAAGAGCTGCCAATTGGCGTCTTGACCGCGATCTGCGGTGTGCCGTTTTTTCTCTGGTTGCTGCGCAGCAGTCATTACCGCTTCGGCTGACGCCGGCTTTTCAAACATCTCCGTACACGCGGCGTAATACGCGCTTTCGCGATCGTAGCATCAACTCTCTTTATGGCCGAAGCTGTTACCACGCTTGAGGGGAAGGCCCCGCCCGTCGACACCGGCTCGAAGCCCTTGTCACTGAGTCAAATTCGTCGCCCCATCGAAGCCGAACTGAAGCACTTCGGACGCTACTTTCGCGGCTCGATGCGCTCGCGGGTGCTCCTGCTCGACCGCATCACCCAGTATGTGTTGCGTCAGAAGGGGAAGCAGATCCGGCCGATCCTCGTCCTGCTCTCCGCCAAGATGTGCGGCCAGATCAACGAGGCCAGCTACCGCGCCGCCGCACTCGTTGAACTCATGCACTCGGCCACGCTCGTCCATGACGACGTCGTCGATGACGCCGACATGAGACGGGGCATGTTCTCGATCAACGCGCTCTGGAAGAACAAAGTGGCCGTCTTGCTTGGCGACTTTCTGTTGAGCCGAGGCTTACTCCTCTCCCTTGAGTATCAGGACTACAAACAACTGCACGCCCTTTCAGATGCCGTGCGGCGGATGAGCGAAGGCGAGCTGCTGCAGATCGAGAAGTCGCGCCACCTCGACATCGACGAGGAGACGTACTACCGCATTATCTCCGACAAGACGGCTTCACTAATCGCCGCGTGTACGACGTGCGGCGCGCTGAGCACGACGGAAGATGAGGCCCTCATCGAGCGCATGCGATTGATGGGCGAGAAGCTCGGACTTGCGTTTCAGATCCGAGACGACCTCTTCGACTTCGGCGTTGCCGATGTAGGGAAGCCCATCGGAATCGACCTGCAGGAGAAGAAAATGACGCTGCCGCTCATTCACGCGTTGCGCGAAGCAGGTACTGCGGATCGCCGGCGCATCATGCGCATCGTCCGCAAGAACAAGAAGAGCCGCTCCGACATCCGTGAGGTCGCCACATTTGTGGCCGAGTTCGGGGGAATCGAGTACGCCCGGGATCTGATGGTCCAGCATGCAGAGGAAGCGCGAGAACTGATCGCCGGATTCGAGCCGTCTGAATCGCGGGCGGCCATGCTCGCCCTCGTCGACTATACAGTTCAGCGCTCCAAGTAGCGGCGCAGTTCAGCGCTCCAAGTAGCGACACAGTTCAGCGCTCCAAGTAGCGGAGCCCGC